>CALXPP010000017.1 GCA_944390345.1 uncultured Clostridia bacterium | reverse complement strand
AACACAGAAGTCAAGCTCCTTAGTGCCGAAGATACTTGTGGGTTACCCTGCTGGGAAAATAGGAAGTCGCCAGTTTTATATATTCCTCGTTAGCTCAGTCGGTAGAGCGTTCGGCTGTTAACCGAAATGTCGTAAGTTCGAGTCTTACACGAGGAGCCAAAATAACAGATAAAATTTATCTGTTATTTTTTTTGCTTATCTAAACTAATCTCTATTATACTCTTCAAAACTCTTAAAATCTTATATTTTTGTATTTACTTATTAAAATTTAAGTGATATAATATTACTATTAATTGGAATAGTAAGGAGAATATGAGTAAGTTTTTTGTAAAAAGTAACCAAATAAATAATAATGAAATAAAAATTCTAGGTACAGATGTAAATCATATAAAAAATGTTTTAAGACTTTCTATTGGAAATGAAATAAATATTTGCAATGAAGAAACTAGTGTAAATTATGCAGCTAAAATAGATAAACTTGAAAAAGATTATATAATTTGCAAAATAGAAAAAGTAGTAAATTTATCAGTAGAGACCAATGTAGATATTACTATATTTCAGGGGTTACCTAAGGCTGATAAGATGGAATTAATTATTCAAAAATCTACAGAACTCGGAGCAAACAGATTTGTGCCAGTAGCCTTTAAAAGATGCATTGTAAAACTAAATGAAAAAGATGAAAAAAAGAAAATTGAAAGATGGCAAAAAATTTCAGAAGTTGCTGCTAAACAAAGTGGTAGAGATATAATACCACCAATAGAAAAAATAAAAACAATAGAAGACATAAAAAGTGAAATAAAAGATTACAATTTATTTTTAGTTGCATATGAGCAAGAAAAAAATTTATCTTTAAAAGAAGTGTTAAAAACTTTTAAATCAGATTCAAATAAAATTAAAATTGCTATTCTAATAGGTCCAGAAGGTGGACTAGAAGAAAGCGAAGTTGAACAAATGAAAGAAGCAGGTGCTAAAATTATTACTTTAGGAAAAAGGATTTTAAGAACAGAAACAGTAGCTTTAAGTATGACTTCAATTTTAATGTATGAGTTAGAAAATCTTAAAGGAGAGTAGTTGTGGAAAAAGAGATACAAATAGAAAAAGAATTAGAAAACAAAAGAAAATTATCTAAAGAAGTTAAAGATGATATAAATAAAAAAGTTTTTACAAATTTAGATTTTTCAATACTATATATGATGCTTATGATATCAATCAATATATTATACTTAAATATTGATTTACCAGAATTTATAACAGGAGTTAAGCTATTTTCTGTTTTATCAATCGTGGTTACCGTTGCAGTTTTTGAAGCTGCATATAGGAAAGAAAATATAGAGATAATGTTTTATGGTATAGAATTATTAATTTTTAGTATTATAGTAATGTATATACCTTACATATATATTTATTTAGAAGATAAAATAAGACAAATATTTATGTTAACACCTGTGTTTTTTGCTATATATTATGTAGAAAAAAGTATATTTATTACACTAAAGCTTTCAATCGATTATAGAAATAATATAAGTGATGTAAAAGAAATTGTTAAAGATGAAGAAAATTCAAGCTATTTAGATGAAGAAAGTACGAAAATTATAAAGGAAGTAAATGCTATTGAGGCAGCTAAAAAAGAAGAAAGGAAAATAATTAAAGAAGCCAAAAAAAAGCAAAAACAAAATGAAGAAAAACTCGAAACAAAGAAAGTTAAATCAAGTACTAAATCCAAAAATGAATTAAGTACTCTAGAAGATAATAAACAAGCTTCTAAGAAAGTAAATAAAACAAAAAAAGAAACTAGTAAAAATAAAACTAGCAAAAAAAATAAGGAGTAAAAAATGATAAAAAGTATGACAGGTTTTGGTAGAGGTAAGTACGAAAATGAAGGACGAACCTATACCATAGAAATTAAAGCAGTTAATCACAAATATAGTGATATATCTATTAAAATGCCTCGTTTTTTTAATTCTTTAGAAGATGCTACTAGAAAAAAAATATCAAGTGTTATATCTAGAGGAAAAATAGATGTATACATAACTTTTGAAAATTATAGTGCTAAAGGTACAAATATTAGATTAAATAAAGAATTGGCTAAAACTTATATTGATGAATTAAAAGCACTTGCAGAGGAAACTGGAATTCAAAATAATATTAATGTTATGGAACTTGCAAAATTTCCAGAAGTACTTAAGTTAGATGAAGATTCACAAGAAGAAATAATTGGAAAAGAGTTAAATATAGCATTAGAAGAAGCATTAGAAAAATTTATACAAATGAAAGAAATAGAAGGAGCAAAACTTGTAGAAGATATAGAAAAGAGAATTGAAAATGTACAAACAAAAGTAGAAGAAATATCTAACTATTCTTCTAATCTAATACAAGAATATATAGTAAAACTAGAAGCTAGAGTAAAAGAATTACTAAACACAGATATAGTTGATGAAAATAGATTAGCACAAGAAATAGTTATATATTCAGATAAATGCTCAATAGAAGAAGAACTAACTAGACTAAGAAGTCATATTGCACAATTTAAAAGATTACTAAAAGAAACTTCTCCTATAGGTAAAAAATTTGATTTTTTAGTACAAGAGATGAATAGAGAAACAAATACAATAGGATCTAAGGCAAATTGCTTGGAAATTACTAATAGAGTAATTGACATAAAAACAGAATTAGAAAACATAAGAGAACAAATTCAAAATATAGAGTAAGCGAAAAGGAGGGATTAAAAATGCAATTAATTAATATAGGATTTGGAAATATTGTTTCAGCAGATAGAATTATTTCTATCGTTAGTCCTGAATCAGCACCAATAAAAAGAATTGTACAAGAAGCTAAAGACTCAAAGATGGCAATAGATGCTACTTATGGAAGAAGAACAAGATCTGTTATAATAATGGATTCGGGTCATATTATTTTATCTGCTGTACAACCAGAAACAGTTGCTAGCAGAGTAGATAATGATGATGATGAAGATGAAGAAGAATAAATTTAAAGGAGGAAAAGTAAAATGTTAGTAAATCCACCAGTTACAGAATTACTAAAAATTGTAGATGATAGATTTGAATTAATTACAATTACAGCAAAGAGAGCAAGACAAATAGCACAAGGAGCACCTGTACTTACAGATCATGAAGAAAAATCACCAGTTTCACTTGCTGTATGGGAAATCGAAGAAGGAAAAGTAAAATTATCAGATGAAGCACCAAAAAAAGAAGAAGAATAAAAGGAGCATATTATGGAGAAAAAGTGTATAATCTCAATTTCAGGAGAACTTGCAAGTGGAAAGGGAACTGTTTCAAAACTTTTAGCAAAAGAATTAGAATATACAGTTTATCGTAATGGTGAATATGCTCGAAAACTTGCAAAAGAAAAAGGCTTAGATATTACAAGCTTTAATGAATACTTAAATGAACATCCAGAAATAGATAGACAAATCGAAAAAAGTGCAGCAGAATATGCCAAAGAGCATAATAATTTTATAATAGATGCTAGACTTGGTTGGTATGCTGTTCCAAATTCTTATAAAGTATATCTAACAATAGATATAAATGAAGCTGCCAAAAGAGCTTTTAGCGATTTAGAACGAAAAGATACTGAGAAATTTTCTACTATTGAAGAACAAAAAGCGGATATGCAAAGAAGATACAAGATGGAGAATGAAAGGTATTTTAAAGTTTATGGGATACACAAAGAAGATCTAAACAATTACGATTTAGTTATTGACACCACTAATTTAACGCCTGAAGAGGTAAAGGATAAAATATTAGCAGGCTATAAAAAATGGTTAAGTGAATAGTAAAATAAGCGATTTATAAAATTAAATAGTTTTGTAAATCGCTTTTCTTTTATTTACTAAACTAGAATTTTATGCTAAAATAGTAGAGTGTTAAAGGAGATAAGATGTACGGTGAAATAATAATAAATAGTAATGCAAGAGCTTTAAATAGAATATTTGATTATATAGTTCCAAAAGAAATGGAAAAAGATATAAAAATAGGTTCTAGAGTGTTTGTTCCATTTGGAAATACAAAGAAACTAGAAGATGGTTTTGTAATAGGTTTAAAAGAAAATTCTGAATTTGCCAAAAAAGAGATTGCTAAATTAGATAATAAGGAAAGACTAACAGAAGCCAATATTTCTCTTGCAAAGCTAATGGCAAGAAAGTATTTCTGCAATATTTCAGATTGTATTAAATTAATGCTAGCACCAGGAACAGCTTCAAAAGAATTAGCAAATAGGGCAAAAGAAAAAAAAGGAAACTTTGTTTATTTAAATAAAAAATCAGAAATAATAGAAGAAGAGATACAAAATGGAATTTTAAAAAGTGAAAAACAAATAAGAGCTTTAAAGTTTTTAATTAAAAATAATGGAATATATATATCAGATTTAGAAAAATTAGCTGATATAAGTAAAGCAATATTAAATACTCTGAAAAAAAATGGATATATTGAGTTTAGAGAAGAACAAATTTTAAGAAATCCTTTTATAAGTAAAAATTTTTCAAGAGATAAGGCAAAGCTTTTAAATAGTGAGCAAAGTTATTGTTTTAATAAAATAAAAGCGTATATAGATGCATCAGAATATTCTACAAACCTAATTTATGGAATAACAGGTTCACGGAAAAACAGAGATATATCTACAACTAATAGAAAGTTGTATAAATCAAAATAAAATGGCAATAGTACTAGTTCCAGAAATTTCACTTACTCCTCAAATGGTGAATAGATTTTTAGCAAGATTTGGTGAACAAATAGCAGTATTACATAGTAAGTTATCTATTGGAGAGAGATTTGATGAATGGCAAAAGATTAAAAATGGCGAAGTAAAAATTGTAATTGGTGCTCGTTCTGCAATTTTTGCACCTGTAAGAAACTTAGGGATTATTATAATAGATGAAGAACACGATATGAGCTATAAATCCGAAATGACTCCAAGGTATAATGCTAAAGAGATAGCAAATTATATAGCAAGGAATAATAATTGTCCTTTAGTGCTAGGAAGTGCTACGCCAGATATTACAAGTTTTTATCAAGCAGAATTAGGAAAAATTAATTTATATAAATTAACCAAAAGAGCTAATAACTCAAAACTACCTAGTACAAAAATAATAGATTTAAGATATGAGTTATCTCAAGGAAATCGTTCAATGCTTGGACTAGAGTTACAAAAAGCTATAAAAAGCAATTTAGAAAAAAAGGAACAAACTATACTTTTTTTAAATAGAAGAGGATATTCTACCTTTATTATGTGTAGAGAGTGTGGATATGTCGCTAAATGTAAAAACTGTAATATAAGCTTAACTTACCATAAATACGAAAATAAATTAAAATGTCATTATTGTGGATATGAGATTCCAGTAATGAAGGAATGCCCAAATTGTAATAGCAAAAAAATAAAATATTTTGGTACAGGAACTCAGAAATTAGAAGAAGAAATACATAAATTATTTCCGGAAGCAACTACTGTTAGAATGGATATAGATACTGTAAGTAAGAAAAATTCTCACGAAGAAATTTTAAAAAAATTTCAAGAAGAAAACATAGATATTTTAGTAGGAACTCAAATGATTGCAAAAGGACACCATTTTCCGAAAGTAACTCTTGTAGGAGTGGTTTCTGCTGATGGAACATTAAATATAGAAGATTATAGAGCAGTAGAAAAAACTTTTCAAACCATTGTACAAGTTTCAGGTAGAGCAGGTAGAGGAGAAAAAGACGGAAGAGTTTATATACAGACTTATAATCCAGATCATTATGCAATTACTTTAGCCCAAAAACAAGACTATGAAGAATTTTATAAAACAGAGCTTGAGTTAAGAAAAAGGTTGAAATATCCACCTTTTTGCGATATAATATTAATCAGGTTTACAGGAAAAGATTTAAAGGAAATACAAAGTGTATCTAATAAGATGTATTTTGTTTTAAATAAAATTTTAGATAAAGATAAGATTTTAATATACAAACCTGTACCTTCACCAGTAGATAAAATTCAAAATAAATATAGATATAGAATTATTTTAAAAGGAAATTTGAATCTAAAGTTAATAGATGGTATAAAATATAGTATAGGAGAAAATATACTTGGGAAAGTACGAGAGACAACTATTACTGTAGATATCAATCCAAATAGTATGATGTAAAAGGAGACAAGAAATGGCTATTAGAAATTTAAGATATGAAGGAGACGAAATTTTAAGTAAAAGAGCAAAAGAAATAGATAAGATAGATGATAGACTAAAAGAATTAGCTCAAGATATGATGGATACTATGCATAAATTTGATGGAGTTGGTTTGGCAGCTCCACAAGTAGGAATATTAAAAAGAATTATTGTAATTGATTTATATGAAGAAGGTTCACAATATATACTTATAAATCCAGTTATAATAAAAGAAAAAGGTGAGCAGTTAGTTGATGAAGGTTGTTTAAGTTTTCCTAATAAATTTGGAAAAGTAAAAAGACCAAAAGAAGTTGTAGTAGAAGCTTTAAATATAGAAGGAAAAAAAGTAAGAATAAAAGCAAAAGATTTACTAGCACAGGCTTTATCACATGAAATAGATCATTTAAATGGAATAGTTTTTGTAAAAAAAGTTGAGCCAGGAACACTAGAAACTGTTACTCCAGAAGCAAGAAATGAGAAAAAATAATTTTATAGAAAGGAAATATTAAGCTAAAGCTTAATAAAAAGATTAGAAAATGAGAATTCTTTTTTTAGGAACGCCAGATTTTGCAAAAGAGTCATTAGAGGCTATAGTAGAAAATGGATATGAGATTTGTGGAGTTGTAACAAATCCAGATAGACCAAAGGGAAGAGGAATGAAGATGCTTTATTCTCCAGTTAAAGAATATGCTCTCCAAAGAAATTTAAAAATCTTTCAACCAGAGAAAATAGCTAACAACGAAGAGTTTAAAGCACAAATAAGAGCTTTAAAACCAGATGTTGCTTGTGTAGTAGCTTATGGAAAAATATTACCAAAATCTTTTTTAGAAATTCCAACTTTAGGTTGTATAAATGTTCATGGTTCATTGTTACCAAAATATAGAGGTGCTGCACCAATACAATGGGCAGTACTAAATGGAGATAAAGAAACAGGTATTACAACTATGTATATGAATGAAAAAATGGATGCAGGAGATATACTTTTGCAAAAAAAGGTAGAAATAGGAGAAGATGAAACTACAGGAGAGCTTTGGAATAGATTAGCTAAAGTTGGAGCAGATTTATTAGTAGATACCTTAAAGAGCATAGAAAATAAAACTATTAAAAGAATTAAACAACCAGAAAATTTTACTCTTGCACCTATGCTAGATAAAAAAATGTCAAAAATAGATTGGAATACAAAAACTGCAAAGGAAATAAAAAATTTAGTTAGAGGATTAAATCCTATAATGGGTGCATATACTGTTTTTAATAACAAAAAGATAAAATTTTGGAGAGTGCAAACTTTAGATATAGGAGAAATTTTAGATTTACTATTAAAAAATGACAATTTTGAAGATATAAAAGATTTGAAAGCTAGAATAGAAAGTATAGAAAATGGAACTGTTTTATATAGTAATGATAAAGTTGGTTTATATATAAAGGCAAAAGAAGGCTTTATTTCTGTTTTAGAGATTCAAGGTGAAAATGCTAAAAAGTTAGAAGTAAAAGATTTTTTAAGAGGGAATAATATAAGAGTCGGAAGTATATTTGAGTAATTTCAAATTTTGCTTGCACAAAAAAAAGTATATTGTTATACTTATAATATAAAAGGAGGTCTTGATATGGAAGAAAATAATAAACAAGACGAGGTAAAAGAAGAAAAACCAGAAGAAAGACAAGAAGAAAATATAGAAGAAATTTCAAGCATTGATGGAGTAAAAATTTCAAATGATGCTATTGCAACTTATGCTGGTATTGCTGTTGCTGAAGTACAGGGAGTGTATGGAATGTCTGGAACTTTTGCAGGTTTTACAGAGGCACTAAGGGGAAAGAAAAACTTAGGAAAAGGGATAAAAGTAGATGCTAATGAAAAATCTGCTAAAATAGATGTAAATATTATAGTAGAATATGGTGCAAGAATACCAGATGTAGCATTTGAAATTCAAACTAGAGTAAAAAAATCAGTAGAAACAATGACAGGATTGAAAGTAGAAGCTGTAAATGTTCATGTACAAGGTGTTCATGCTATTACAGAAAAAGAAAAAGAACCAGAAGAATCTGAGGAATAAGAAGTTGTAAGAGGAGGAAAAAATGAAATTTATAGAAAGATTTACACTAAAATTTTTTTCAATTATAGTTGTAGCAATTTGTATATTTATTATGTTATTAATGTTTGATATTGTACCACTAACAGTAGTTCCAAAAGGAATTTTATATATAATGGGAGGATATTACCCTTTTAGAATTACAATGCTAGTATTTGCAATATTAATTCTACTATCAATTAGATGTTTATTTGCGAGACTAAAACCAGTAGATGAAGCAAAAAATGGAATAGTATTAGAAAATGCTAGTGGTAAATTAATTATTTCAAAAGAGAGTTTAGAAAATTTAATTGCCAGTGTTTCAAAAAATATTTCTGGAGCAGAATCTATTTCAAGTAAAACATTGTTAGATAGAGATAGAAATTTAAGAGTATATGTAACATTAGTAGTAAGTGGAGATGTAATACTAAAAGAGATTTCTACTGAACTTCAAAGAAAAATAAAAGATGCAATGAAGAAAACAGCAGATTTAGATGTAAAAGAAGTTAATATAAAAATAAAAAATATAACAAATAAAAAAAGTAAGCCAAAAGTAGAACCAGTAAATAATGTAGAAGAACCAGAAAATAAAGAAAACACAAATGAAGAAGTTAATAAGGAAATTGATAATGGAGAGGAGTAATTAATATGGAAGAAAAACCAGAAAACTTTATGGATTTCATTGTAAAATATAAAGGTGCTATTATCGGTGGAGTTATTGCTATTTTATTAGTTTGTACAGGCTTATTTAAAGTATTATTTGCACTTGTAGTAATTGCAGCAGGAATATTACTTGGAAATTATGTCCAAAAAAATAAAGACACAGTAAAAGAAACCTTAAAGAATTTTATTGATAAATTTTAAATAGAAGCAAAATAGGAGGAAATATGCAGAGGTCAGCAATGAGAGAACTAGCCTTTAAACTAGTTTATGAGATGGAAATACAAAAAGAAAAAGCAAAAGAACAATTTGAAATTTTTTTAGAAAGCAATGAAGTAACAGATAAGCAAGTTATAGAATACTTAAGAGATATAGCAGAAGGAATAATAAAAAATGAAGATCAAATAAATTCTTTAATTACTAGTAATTTAAAAGAAAATTGGAGTTTAAATAGAATTTCTAAAATAAATATAAGCTTAATAAAAATAGCTATTTATGAAATGCTTTACAAAAACTTGCCTTATAAAGTAGCAATAAATGAAGTTGTAGAACTTGCAAAAAAATATGCAGATGATTCTGCGCCTGTATTTATTAATGGAATTTTAGCTAGTATCGTAAAAGAGAAAAATTTGCAAAATGGAGTAGCAAATGAAAATTGAACCAATTACAGTTACAGAATTAAATAAGTATATGAAAGACAAAGTAGAGATGGATGAGTTTCTAAATAATGTTTTGGTAAAAGGAGAAATCTCTAATTATAAACATCATTATACAGGACATTTATATTTTACACTAAAAGATGAAAAGTCCTTAATAAAATGTATAATGTTTAAGTCTTCAGCTGTAAATTTAAAATTTGAACCTAGAGATGGAATGAAAGTAATTGTCTATGGTACAGTTGCTGTCTTTGAAAGAGATGGAATATATCAGATATATTGCAAGGGAATGCAAGAAGATGGTATGGGTAGCTTATATAAGGCATATGAAGAATTAAAAAGAAAATTAGAATTAGAAGGGTTATTTGAGGAAGATCATAAAAAGAAAATACCTTTTATGCCAAAAACTATAGGTGTTTTAACTTCAAATACAGGAGCTGTAATAAGAGATATTATAAATGTTTCTACTAGAAGAAATCCAAAAGTATGCATTAGATTATATCCAGTACCAGTGCAAGGAGCTGGAGCTGGAGAAAAAATAGCCAAAGCTATAGAAGTAATGAACGAAAAAAAATTAGCTGATGTACTTATTTTAGCAAGAGGAGGAGGTTCTTTAGAAGATTTATGGCCGTTTAATGAAGAAGTTGTGGCAAGGGCAATATATGAATCTGAAATTCCTATTATATCAGCAGTAGGGCATGAAACAGATTTTACAATTTCTGACTTTGTCTCAGACTTAAGAGCACCAACACCTTCTGCTGCTGCAGAATTAGCTGTAGTAGATATTAATAAATTAAAAGATAATCTAGAGGTATATAGAAATAGATTAAAGCTAGCTTTGACTAGAAAAACACAAGTTATGAGGCTAAGTTTTGAGAAATGTATGAATTCAAGAGTATATAAATATCCAAAGCAAAATATAAATGATAGATATTTGCTAATAGATAGTTATTGCAAGAAAATGGAAACTGAAGTTTTGCAAAAACTTAAAGATTCCAAACTATATGCTACCAAATGGATAACAAAATTAGATGCTTTAAGCCCTTTAAAAACTTTAGTTAGAGGATATTGTTTAACAGAATATAATGGAAAGATAGTAAAAAAAGCAGTAGATTTAAAGGAAAATATGGAAGTAACTTTAAAATACCAAGACGGAGATAGAAAGGCTATTATTAAAGACTAGATATAAAACCAAAGAAAATAGTATAAAAATTAGGAGAAAAGAAATGGAAAAAAAGAAAAAAAATGGAATTTTAAGAAAATTATTATTTTGTGTACCAATTTTATGTGTTATTGCAGTAGTAGCAACTTTTTATATGATTTTTGATATGAATAAAAAAATAGAGGATAGAAATTATAATGTAGATTTAGAAAATGATTATACAGATAATGAAAGTAATGAAATTTCAAATACTAATATATTAGAGAATATAAATCAAAATAATACTGAGAATATTAGTTCTAATGATAATTCAAGTAGTAATTCAAACGAAGATACATTTAGTTCAAATACACCCAAAGAGCCAACTGGGGATTTAACAAATTCAACAGATAATAAACAAAAAGCAATTGATTTAGTTAAAAAATCTTGGGGAGAAGATGATACAGTTTTATTCGATTGCTATGTAAATAGTAATGGAGAGTATATAGTAACTATATCTAGTACTTCAGGAAAAGTTATATCTTACTATAAAGTAGATTTAGAAAAAGAGTATATAGAGCTATATTAGAAGGAGAATGTATGAAGGAAGAAAAAAATTTTGAAGAGTTAATGAAAGATCTAGAAGAAATAACTAATAAATTAGAAAAAGAAGATTTAAGTTTAGATGAATCAGTAGATTTATTTGAAAAAGGAATGAAAATATCTAAAGAATGTAATGAAAAATTAGAAAAAGCTGAAAAAAGAATTACAATTTTAATTAATGCAGAAACTGGAGAAGAAAAGGAATTTAATCCTGAAACATCAGAAAATGCATAAAAAATTTATTTGGAGAAAAAAATGAACATTATAACACAAATTATAAATAATAAATGCTTAATTATACCCTTAGCGGTTTGGTTTTTTATACAAATATTTAAGTTTATTACAGATTTTATTATAAATAAAAAGATAAATTTAAAAAGACTAATGGGAGCAGGTGGAATGCCTAGTTCACATTCAGCTGTTATGTGCTCTTTAGCTAGTTGTGTAGGAAAAGCTTATGGTTTTGATAGTGGTGCTTTTGCAATTGCTATTATTGTGGCTTTTGTTGTTATGTATGATGCAGCAGGAGTTAGAAGAGCAGCAGGAAAGCAGGCAAGAATATTAAACAGAATTATAGAAACACCAGGACTTTCTACTTTAGAAGTACAAGAAAAATTAGTAGAAGTTTTAGGTCATACGCCAGTACAAGTATTTGTAGGAGCTATTATAGGTTTTGCAGTTGGAGCTATTTTTGGTTAATTAAATAATGGGGAGGAACTTAATTATGAAAGATATAGAAATTGCAAGAAGTACTAAGTTAAAAAATATAAATTCTATTGTAAAAAAAGCAGAAATATCAGAAGAATTTATTGAACAATTTGGAAAGTACAAAGCAAAAATAAGCAATAGATTAACAGATACTTTAGAAGAAAAAAAGGATGCAAATTTAATATTAGTAACTTCTATAAATCCAACACCATTAGGAGAAGGAAAGACTACTATAGCAATTGGTTTAGCGGATGCACTAAATAGATTAAATAAAAAAGCAATATTGGCTTTAAGAGAGCCATCTTTAGGACCTGTTTTTGGTATAAAAGGTGGGGCAACTGGTGGTGGATATGCACAAGTAGCACCAATGGAAGAAATAAATCTTCACTTTACAGGAGATATACATGCAATTACAACAGCAAATAATTTATTAGCTGCAATTATAGATAATCATATTTTTTATGGAAATGCTTTAAAATTTAAAAAGGTAATTTGGAAAAGATGTGTGGATTTAAATGATAGAGCGCTTAGAAAGATAGAGATAGGTCTTTCTAAAGAAAAAAATATGAAACCAAGGGAAGATGGTTTTGATATAAGTGTTGCTTCTGAGATAATGGCTATTTTTTGCTTAGCAAAAGATTTGAAGGACTTAAAAAGAAGAATAGGAAATATTATAGTAGGCTTTAATGAAGAAAATCAGCCAATTAGAGCAAAAGATTTAAAAGCAGAAGGAGCATTAACAGTTCTATTAAAAGAAGCTTTTAATCCAAATGTAGTCCAAACTCTGGAGCATAATTTGGCAATTATTCATGGAGGACCTTTTGCTAACATTGCTCATGGATGCAATAGTATTGTTGCTACAAAAATGGCATTAAAACTTGGTGATTATGTAGTTACAGAAGCAGGTTTTGGAGCAGATTTAGGAGCAGAAAAATTTGTAGATATAAAATGTAGAAAAGCAGGGTTAAAGCCAAAAGTAGCAGTTTGTGTAGCAACTTTAAAAGCTTTAAAATACCATGGAGGTTTAAATGTAGAAGACTGTACCAAAGAAAACCTTGAAGCCTTAGAAAAGGGAACAGAAAATCTTTTGAAACATATTAAAAATCTTAGAGATGAAATGGGCTTAAATGTAATTGTCGCAATAAATAAATATACTAATGATACAGATAAAGAGATAAAATTATTGGAAAAGATTCTGAAAGAAAAAAATATAGAATTAAGCTTAGCAGAAGTATGGGAAAAAGGTGGAGCTGGTGCAATAGATTTAGCGGAAAAAGTAGTCAAACTAGCAAAACAAGATAATTCATTTAAGTATATATACAATACAGAAGATAGTTTAAAAGAAAAGATTGAAAAAGTAGCTAAAAAAGTCTATGGTGCTGAAGGAGTAGAGTATTCAGAAACTGCAGAAAAAGATTTAGAATATTTTGAAAGATTAGGTTATAGAGATTTTCCTGTATGCATTGCAAAAACTCAATATTCATTTTCTGATGATGCTAAGAATTTATTATGTGATAAACCTTTTAAAATACATATAAGTGAAGTAATTTTAAAGACAGGAGCAGAATTTATAGTAGTAAAAACAGGAAAAATATTTACAATGCCAGGTCTTCCAAAAGTACCAGCGGCTGAACAAATAGATTTAGATGAAAAAGGGAATATAGTAGGTATTTTTTAGACTTGAAATTAAACATTATTAGCTTAAAAGAAAAAGCAAACTTAAATTAAAGTTTGCTTTTTCTTTTTGGATAGATATGTATTAATTGTTTTCTGAAGAATCAAATTGTTTATGTAGAAATTTTGGTATTGAAACTAAAGCTTTGTAAAAAGCAAGTTTAACCTTTTTCTTTATAAAGTAGAATTTACTTAATCTTCTTGGACTAACAAGTAGAGTATTTTGATTTTCAACTACTGATAGTGCAACATTTTCTTCTACTTTTTCATTAGCTTTTTCTTGTTTAACTTCTTCTAGTAAAGAAGGTTCTGAAGTTTCTACATCATCTTCAATAATAGTAAAGTCTTTTTTAGTATTTGCTTTTGCTTCTGCAAAAACAGTTGATTTTTCTTGAACTGGTGTTTCTGTAGCTTTTTGTATATTTTCTTCTTTTTTAGTTTCTTCTATAGTAGCTGCTGAAACTTCTGTAGTAGCTTCTATATTTTCTGTGTCTTGCTCAAATAATTCTTCAATGTTTTCTATTTTTTGGAAAGCAGGTGTTACAGGAGTTTCATCTGGAATTTCTACATTTTCGTCTGCTAAAGACTCTATTAAATTATCGACATTACTTAAATTTCCATCTTCAACTTTTGAAATATTATTAACATCTTCATAATAAGGAACTAAAATATCTTCTACTAAAGTTGAAGTTTTTTGAGTATGAGTAGGAAATTCAGATACTTCATCTTCTATATTTTCAACATTAGAAGCTTGTTTAATAGAAGGTTCATCTACTTCTTGTGCTAAATTTTCTAAAACTGCAACTGAATCTGTAGAAGCAACAACAGGATTTAAAATTTCTTCTATTAAAGCATCTAAATCAAAATTTTCAAGTTTTTCACTTTCATCATTTTGTGTAAAAGAAGGAGTTATATTTGGCGTTTCATCTGGAGCATCAAAAAGCTCATCAAAAAGCAAAGAAATTTCATTTTCTAATTTATTAAGTTCTTGTTCTGTTGCTGAAAGTTTTTCTATTTTATTAGTTTTTTCAGCAGGCTCAAAGATTTCTTTATCAATTGGTGAAATATAATTAAATGAATTATTATTATCCCAATTATAATTTTCATTTCTAAAGCAGAAGTTAAAAGTATTGTAAGGTTTAATTTCTATTTCTACTTCAAAACCATCATCTTGTTTTATCATTTGCTTTTCTTGAGTATATTCCCAATTATTACCAAAACCATATACAATTGTAAGCTCTTGAGAGCCTTCTTTAAATAGTCTTCCATGATAATTAATTTTAGCAATTTTATTTTCAATTAATTTGTTATTAAAAGAAATTTCGTTTGTAAACTCCATAATTTTTCTCCTATAAATATCATTTTCTACATTATAATAATAAATTTATAAAAATTCAATAAAAAATACTTAGAAAAATCAAAAAAAACATTAAATTTTAATAACATTATTACGAAAATATTACAAAGATTACAGCATAAAATTTGAAAAATAGGAAAAGCTAGAGATAATTGGAAAAATTATAATTTTGAAGGAGAAGAAAAATGAAGAAATTTATTAAAATTTTTAGCTTAATTTCGATATTGGCTATTTCTATATTTTTAATAGAGAGTTTATATTCTACTGTGTATGCTTTATCAAAATATGGTTCTAGAGGAGAAGAGGTAAAACAAATTCAGACAAAACTTAAAAGATGGGGCTACTATAATGGGAATGTAGATGGAATTTATGGTTCGCAAACTCTTTCAGCAGTAAAGTATTTTCAAAGAAAAAATGGCTTAACAGTAGATGGAATAGCAGGACCTGCAACTCTAAAAGCCTTAGGAATAATGAATAGTAGCAATTCTTCTGGTAGCACTAGTAATAATAGTAATTTGTATTTACTCTCAAAAGTAGTTTATTCAGAAGCAAGGGGAGAGCCATATAAAGGCCAAGTAGCAGTAGCAGCAGTTGTATTAAATAGGATGGCTAGTTCTAAGTTTCCAAATACAATGGCAGGAGTTGTATATCAATCAGGAGCTTTTACAGCAGTAGCAGATGGACAGATTAATTTAGAACCAGATGCAACAGCAAGAAAAGCTGCTCAAGATGCTATAAATGGTTGGGATCCTACTTCAGGTTGTCTTTATTATTTTAATCCAAATACAGCAACATCTGGTTGGATATGGTCTAGACCACAAGTAATAACTATTGGTAAGCATATTTTTTGCAAGTAAAAAACTTAAAATTGTTGGCTAAAGACCAAGTTAAATTAAAAAAATTATTAGTTAGAAGTAAATATAAGAAAATTTAAAATAAACTAAATTAAAGGATATAATTGACAAAATAATAACATATTGATAATATTATATAATAAAAGTTGGAGGAAGTTTTAAATGCAATTATATCCAAAACTCTATTTTGACAAGATTACAGATATTACAGTAGAAATCTTAGAGAAAAATCATATTAAAGGATTAATGTTAGATGTAGATAATACTTTAATAGATTACAAAAAAGATATATTGCCTGGTTTAGATACTTGGATAGAAAAAATAAAAGAAAGTGGAATTAAATGTATAATTCTTTCAAATAGTAATAAGAAAGAAAAAGTAAAAATGGTAGCAGATAAGCTAAAAATTCCATATATATTTTTTGCTACTAAACCATTGAAGAGGGGATTTCAAAAAGCAAAAGGTATTTTAAATTTGGAATATAAAGAAATAGCAACAGTTGGAGATCAAATTTTTACAGACATAATAGGAGCTAATCGATTAGGTATGTTTTCTATCTTAGTAAAACCTATTAATGAAAGAGATTTGTTAATAACACGAATAAAAAGACCAATAGAGAAAAAAATTATACAAAATTATTTTAAGAAACAAAATACGAAAGATTAGAGGAAAATAAAATGTATTTTAATGATATACACATAATATTTTATTTATTAATAGCAATTTTAGGCTTTTTTGTTGGAAAATTTATTGCTTGGTGTAATATGTGTTTCCCGGAAGAAAAAAAGATTTTTACCAAAGAATTTTTTGTAGCAAATAAAAATGGATTAAAAAATAATTATATTTTAATGTGTTTGATGGCAGTTATTTATGTAGCTTTACTATATAAATTTGGTATTAAAGATGAATTTTACAAAAACTTAGATTTAATAAAATTTTTAATTCTAACACCAATGCTACTTAGTGCATTTTTTGTGGACTTAAAACATAGAATAATACCGAATCGCTTAAATTTAACAATATTTGAAATAGGTTTAGTTTTAGTATTCTTATATGGAATAAACAATATAAATATAGCAAAAGATATGCTTTTAGGAATGTGCACTGGAGCAGGAATATTCATTTTAATTACTCTTTTAGGAGGATTAATAGCTGGTAAAGAAGCTATGGGCTTAGGAGATGTTAAATTTATGGGAGCTATTGGTCTATACTTTGGAGTAAGCACTACAGCTGAAATATCATTGTTAGCTTTCTTTATCGCAGCAATATTGTCAATTGTAATATTAATAGTAAGATATATAAGAAAAAAAGATGATGAATATATTCCTTTTGGACCATTTCTAGTATTAGCTGCTATATTTTGTATTTTTGCACCAATGAATACAGTTTTTGTAAGTTTTTTCGGCTTTTGCAAAATGCTTAGCAATAAAATTTTAGGAATATCTTAAAAGAAAAGAGGTGCTTTATTATGAATAAAAGACTTAAATGGCTTAAAAACCAGCTTAAAGCTTTAAATTTGGAGGGAATGATTGTATCTAATCCAATTAATATAAAGTATTTAACGGGTTTAAATGCAGAAGGAGTACTTATAATAGCACCTAGAGAAACAGTTTTTATTACAGATAGTAGATATATAGAAGATGTAAATAGCAAGCTTACCATAAGTGATGAAATAGTAGCATATGATTCAAAAAATTTAAGTAAATACGATTATGAAGGCTTCTTTATGATTTGTGAAAATATAGGATTTGAAGAAAATTATGTGACTTATGCAAATTATTTAAAATATTTACAAACCTATAAAGTAAATTTAGTTGAAACAGAAGGGCTTATTGAAAGACAAAGATTTATAAAAGATGAAGAAGAAATAGAGTGTATAAAGAAAGCTTGTGAAATTACAGATAAAACCTTTGATTATATTATACATAATATAAAAAGAGGTATGACAGAAAAAGAAGTAGCTTTTGAAATCGAAAAATATATGATATCACTTGGAGCAGATGGAGTAGCTTTTGAAACTATTGTAGCAGCCGGAGAGCATAGCTCTATGCCACATGCAGTACCAACAGATAGAAAAATAAAATCAGGAGATGTTTTACTTTTTGATATGGGTGCAAAATATAAAGGCTATACTTCAGATTTGTCTAGAACAGTATTTGTAGGAGAAAATAATTTTTTAGAAGAAGAGTACAATTTTGTATTAGAAAAACAGAAGTTTATTAGTAAAAATTTTAAAGATGGTGTAAATATAAAGCAAGTTTTAAAACAAGTAGAAGAAGCTTATGTTCGGAAAAGGGTATGAAGTAATGCATGCCTTTGGACATAGTCTAGGACTAGAAATTCACGAAGATCCAACACTTAGAACTAATACAGATCAAACTATAAAGAAAGATATGATATTTGCAATCGAACCAGGAATATATTTAGAAGGCAAATTTGGGATAAGAATAGAAGATACTTTTTTAATAACACAAAACGAATGTATAAATTTAACAAAATGTAGTAAAGACTATATTAAACTTATGCTAAAGTCTTGATTTTAGCTAAAAAATATGGTATTATCTAAAATAGTTTAGTAGAAATTTAAAGAAAAGAGGTAGAAGAAATGGCAGAAGTATATATGGCAGGAGATTTAAGAAATGGAACAACCTTTGAGTTAGATTCAAATGTATTTAAAGTTGTTGAATTTCAACATGTAAAACCAGGAAAAGGAGCAGCATTTGTAAGAGTAAAAATGAAAAATGTTGTTACAGGAGCTGTTATAGAGAGAACTTTTAATCCATCTGAAAAATTACAAGGAGCAGAAATAGAAAAAAGAGAAATGCAATATCTATATAATGATGGAGAATTGTATTATTTTATGGATAATAATACTTATGAACAAATACCATTAAATAAAGAACAAATAGGAGATGCATTAAAATATATTAAAGAAAATATGAATGTAACAATTCAATCAATAAAAGGAAAAGTATTTAATGTTGAGCCACCAATGTTTGTGGAATTAGAAGTTACATATACAGAACCAGGTTTTAGTGGAAACACTACAACAACTTCTGGAAAACCTGCAAAATTAGAAAATGGTTTAGAAATATCAGTACCACTATTTGTAAATATAGGAGATATTATTAGAATAGATACAAGAACAGGTTTATATATGGAAAGACTATAGGAGGAAATTTATTTCAATGCTTGATAAAAAGTATAATGAAGTAATTGAAGATTTAAAAAATAATATGGAAAGCCCTGTAGACTCTGAATATGCAAGAAAAGTAATTACAGATTTAACCATAACTTACTTAGATGAACTAAATAAAATAGAGAAGTCTTATGAGCAAAAAATTAAGTTATGCACTTCTAGGCTAGAAGAACTAGAAGAGAGGATAATGAGCTTAGAAGAGGAAATCTTTGAAGGTGAAGATTGCCTTTCTATAATATGTCCTTATTGTAATGCTACTATAATGCTAGATACATTAACTCAAGACAAAGAAATTGAGTGCCCAGAATGTAATAATATGATAGAGTTAGATTGGGATAGCGACGAAGATGATGATATTATGTAAAAATATAATAAAGATTGATTAAATATTTAAAATGGCAATTTAAAAAAGAGTTGCCATTTTTTTTAATTTAAGTGCAGATTGTGAGTTTGCTTGTGGAAATTACGATTTTATTTAAGTATAAGTTTGGTAGAAGATTATTGTTCAATTATATTTGAAAAAAATTGTAATGGATTAATAGCTAAATTATTTTCTCTTATGGTTAGATGTAGATGTGGACCAGTAGTTGCACCATTAGTAGCATTACCAGTAGAATCTCTGTAAGGATTATTAGATGTTTCTTTAACATATTTAGGACCTACTTTAGCAATTTTTTCGCCTTTATATACAAATTCTGTTACAGAAACTTCAAATTCAGGATTTAAATGGCAATAGGAAATTTGATAAGGTGGAGCAGATACTATAATAGTATATCCACCAGCACCTTTAAAACCAGTAAAGCTAATATATCCATCACAAATAGATAAAATATTACTTCCTTCTGGAGCACCAATATCAATACCAGAATGAAAGGTAGAAGCACCGCCAGCTGGAGCTTTTCTGGGACCGTATTTAGAAGTAATAGTAAAATAATTTGGAGTAGGCCAGATAAAATCAGAGGAAGTTTGAGGAAATTTAATATTTTTTTGAAATAGAAAAGGTAAAATAAAACTACATATAAGAATAGAAAGTATAAGTAGAAGAAAATAGTAAGTTAAATATTTTTGAAACATAGAGACTCCTTTTTAATATAAAAGAAAAAAGCTAGATATTTTAATCTAGCTTTTTGGCAGGGGTGGAAAGAATCGAACTCTCATCAGGAGTTTTGGAGACTCTTATTCTACCATTGAACTACACCCCTATATGCCCCTTAAATCTTTTTCTATTATACACGAGATATTTTAAAAATGCAATAGTTAAATTTAAAAATATATAAAATTTGTAATTAATATGAGTTAGCAATAATTGAATAAGAAAAAGGCAGAATTATTAAACAAAAATGCCCCAGAAAGTGTATTTTTATGCTTCTGGGGCGTTATAAAACAATCATATACGATAGAGAATAAGCATGGATATAGAAAAAATAAATACTAGAACAGAAATGATACAAAAGAATTTTCCAGTGAAAGAATTGTTATTTTTAATTTCATATAAACCATAGTAAAAGCTTTTTAAAAAGCAATATACAAAAAAAATTATAGATATGAAAGTCATAAAATTTAACTCCTTTTATTGTTTTGTAATTAGGCTACTAGATAAAACTTTGCAATGAGCATTTACATTAAAAAAAGAATCTTTATAAATAGTATCCCAGTTAACTTTTTTAAATTCATCTAAAGTCTTATATTTTTTAGATAGTTTTTCTCCAAAAGAAATAGTATCACAAGAATATTGTTTTGAAGTTAAATAAAGATATTCAGAAACAATATTTTCGATATATCTATTTAAGTTGTTTTCTAGTTTAGCTATATTTTCCATAGAAGAGTAATCTGAAGCTTCATCAGAAGTAATAATATTTGCAGTTAAATAAATATCGCATTCTATATAAGGATTATTATTTACAATATTTACATCTATTTCTGTGTTTTTTAAAAAACTTATAGATAAATCAATAGTTTCATCCTCTTTAAAAGGTGATGGGATATTTATTGTACTAGATTTTAATTTGTTTTCTAAGATTAGATGGCTAATTACTCCTTCAGTATCTGTATGTCCTACCATATAATCATTTCTAAAAATAGCAATTCCAGTATTTTGAACAGAATTTTCATCTACAGTAGCGTAAATTGCAAGAGCACTTTCATTAGCACTATTCATATTTGTAAAAAATTGATTAAAATCAGCATCTAAAGTATATCCTGTAAATTTTGCAGAGCTAATTATATATTCAAAAGCTCGTGCAGAAAAATTTTCGCCACTATTGGATATTTTTTCTAATAATTCATAGGATGTTTTACTGCTTATAATAATATTGCAATTAGGACGAATTTCAACATTGTTTTGCAGAGTATTTACAAATGATATTATACCTTTTTTAGCAATATCCTCAGAAAAAATTATAGCAGAGCAATTTAAAAGATCTATTTCTTTGCTTAAATAATTATTTAATATATTTATTCCAGAATCAATAGAAACACATTCTACTTTATATATTTTCTGTTCAGTAGATTGATTAGTATCTCCTGAACTAGAAGAATTTTGAGCAATCTGAACACTTAAATTTATATTATCAGAATTGTCTATGGAATCTATACCTATGGCTACAGCATAATATAAATTTTCTACACTAGTAGCATCATAGCAACCTGTAAGAAGAAAAAGTAGAATTATTGCAAATAAAATATAAAGAAAATATATTTTTAATTTTTTAAAATACATTTTTATTTAGCTCCTTTCTACTTTTGGTTCGAAATTTTATATTACCTAGGATTAAAATTATAGGACCTAAAATAAATACAATAGATATTATTGCATATTTAAGAACTATGTTTTCTAAAAATTCTATTAAACCAATATTAAAAGGGTATAAAGAGCAAGCAAGTAAAAGCATACATATTAAATATGAAGGCATCTTTATATCTAAAACATTAAAAACTTTAGAAAAAATAATATTTATAAAAAATACAAGACTACTTAAGTAACAAAGCAGAGCTAAAATCCAAAATAAAATAAATAGAGCATCTAATCTTTGTAAAAATACGCTAAAGCTTACATCTCGAGAGAGAATATATAATGGATTTATAGTAATTCCAGTACTAGCAACTGGAAGAAGAGTTAATATAGAGCATATTGTTATAAAAAGTAATCCAAAAGAGATAAAAAAAGATATATAATTAATTTTTTTAAAATCTTCCGGTTTTTTAAGAAGAGGTTGCAAAAAATAGTAAAAACCAATAAAACTAAAAGTAAAAATATTAACTAATCCATCTAAAAAAGTAGTTTTATAGTTATAGCCAAAAATAGGGGTTAGCTTATCTAAAGTAAAATTATCTATAGTACCTATAAAAGATATAAATATACTTATTAAAATAATTGGAAATAGTAAATTAATCATTTTTATAATTGAATTAAAACCAATTAAGTTAGAAATAAGAATTCCAATTATAAAAAATAATAAAATAAATATAGTTGGAGAATTTTGATAATATATACTTTTTAATAGATTAGTAAAATCGTTTAAAAAAGTTATTAAAATAGTAAAAAATAGTAGCATATATATTATTCCAATTATTGTTTTTAAAGTTTTCCCACCTAGAATTTTAGAAATATCTAGAATATCAGAATTCGGAAAATTTTTAAAGCCTTTATTAATAATACTAATAAATACAAGTGCTATAATTCCTATATAAATTAAATTTATTGTTGTACCAGTGCCAGTTACAGATATAAGAAGGGAAGGAAAGCTTAAAATTAGTTTATTAAACAGTATAAGGCAAATAAAAAATATACATTCTTTTTTACTTAATTGAACACCCATTATTTATCTTTTTTCCTCCATTTCATACTTATTTTTTTCTCCTTATGAGGTCTTTTCGTATTTAAATTTCTATTACGATTTTCTCTTTTCCAGATAGCTTTTAAGTGATAATCTGAGTTTTTAGTATAATCTGAAACTGGAATATACGGAGAAAAGTAAGATACACCAAAAGACTTTATACTAGCCCAATATATAAAATGTAAATAAAAGCCTACAGCAATTCCTAAAAAACCTGCTAAATATCCAAGAATAATATACATAAATCTAAAAATTCTAATAGAAAAGCTAAGTAAAAAGTCTGGAATTGCAAAACCACATATTCCAGTAAAAGCAACAATAATTATAAGAATAGGACTTACAATATTAGCATTTACAGCAGCTTCTCCTAAAACTAATGCACCAATAATTCCAATGGTATTGCTAAAAGAAGAAGATACTCTAAGACCTGCTTCACGAATTAATTCAAAAGAAATTTCCATTATTAAAATCTCGAAAATAACAGGAAATGGTATGGATTCTCTGGCACTAGAAATTGCAAATAATAGCTCAGATGGAATTAACTCTTGGTGAAAATTAGTAATAGCTACATATAATCCAGGTAAAAATATTGCAAAAATAAATGCAATACCACGAAGAAATCTTAAGAAATTACTTAAATGAAAGTTTAAATTATTATCTTCTGGAGATTCCAAAAAATCTATTAAAACAGCTGGAGCAATAAGAGCATAAGGAGAGCCATTTACTAGTATAGCGACTTTACCATTAAGTAGAGCTTCAGAGGTTTTGTCTGGTCTTTCAGTAGAAATTAGTTGTGGCATAAAACGAGCAGGATTATCTTTAATTAGTTGCTGAAGCTCTCCAGAAGATATTAAAGCATCTAATTCTAAATTTTGAATACGATATTTTACTTCTGCTACCAAATCATTGTTTGTTATATTTTTCATATAACAAATAGCAACTTGTGTGTTTGTTATTTTTCCAACTTTTGCATTTTCTATTATAAGGTTTTCGTTATTTATAATTTTTCTTATAAGGGCAGTATTGCTTCTTATATTTTCTACAAAGGATTCTTGAGATCCCTGAATTACTGTTTCATTTTTAGCAGTATCAATACTTCTTCCTGGAATTTTTTTTGATTCTATTGCAAATGCTAAGTTTAGAGTATCTACTAAAAGTACGCAAAAACCAGCGTTTACTTTTTCAATTAATTCATTAAAAGTTTTTACTTTTGTTATACTATTTTGTGGAATTAAACTATTATATAAAAAATCTTCTAAATTAAATTTTTTTACTCTTTTTACAGAAATATTTTTACTAACCGCAGTAGAGGCATGATAAGGATTCATGGTAATAGAATTTCTTAAAAGTAAAGGATTTAATATGGAAGTGTTTATCGAAGCACTATCTACAATACCATCTATATAGATAAGTGCAGCTGAGAATTCTTTGCTTTTTAAAGTAAGAGTAAAATTTCTAATATTTATATCACTATTTATAAGTAAATTGTATTTTACTTTTAAAAAATCTAAATTAACAGAAATACTTGGATATAAATTTGTAATTTCTGTATTTTCTTCAATTTCATTATTACTAGAATTAGGTAATAAAAAATTATATTCATTTTTTGGTTTATATTCAAATAAAGTATCTAGAATCTTCATAATTACTCCTAAAAAATTTGATTTTTTGTAGTATTTGTAATTTTTGAAAAAATATTCTAATAATAGTAGTTTAAAGAAAAGTTTGTAATTAAAATGTAATATAAATATTATTGATAAAGTTTGCTTTTTTAGATAATATTATAATAAAGAATAATATTAAAATTAGAGAAGAGGAAAGAGGATGCAAAAGAAAAAACTTAGTAGCCAAAGAGGAGCGATATCTCTATTTGTAATGCTTTCAATGCTATTTTTTCTAATGTTTATGTTAGGAGCATATACAATAGTGTCTAGAAGAAACCAAGCTCAAATTCAAGCTACAACTGAGCTAAGAACAATATATTCAGCTACAGCAATGGATCAATCTTCAAAATACAATGAAAAATTTGTAGCAGAAGATGAAGTTATTCCTATTTCAAATGCAAAAGAATTTTCTTTGATTGGTACAGGAAATACATTTTCAAAAAACGGAAAAATATACACTTGTACTTCAGATAGAAAATATCAACTTAGTAATGATATAATAATAGATATAGATAATGATATTGCGGGGAAAAACTTTGATCTTAATGAATATTTGCTATATGGTGGGAAAATAGGTAGTGCTTCTGTTTCTATAGATACAGCAGGCTATGAGGTTTTATATTACAAGGGAGATGCCTATTGGAAGTGCTTGCTATATCAAAATATAAATGGAACTAATGGTTTATTTAACCCGAGTAATGCAAAAAACAATAAAACTTCCAAAGATTCTTATAGTGCTTTAGTAGAATTAGAAACTAATGAAGCTAAATATAAATTATCTTCAAAATTTGAGTTTTTACTAATGTACGATACAAGCTTAACAGATAGAACTTTTAAGGCAAATAGATACAATAGATGGACACAAACTACGAATCCATTAAGTGTTACAGAGAATATCTCTGGTACTACAAATTTAGGTGCTAATCTTTTAGATATAAAGCTAACAGGAGGGAAAACATTTGGAGGTTTAGCTATATCTAGTTCTAGTTCTTCATGCTTTTTAAATGGAGATTTAAGTAGCTCTTGGTATTTTGCTGTTGGTACTTATTCAAAATGGAATAATGGTATGCCAGCAGATAGTAATGGAGTAGCAGCCAGTCAATGTATGTTACTAGTAAGAGTAAAATAAATATAAAAATTTTCAAATAAAAGTCATAAATAAATACCCTTTGAATACATTTTATTAAAAGATGTACAAAGATAAACAGGGGGTATTTTTTTATGGAAAATTTAGAAATATATCAAGATATTGCAAAAAGGACGCAAGGTGATATTTATATAGGAGTTGTAGGACCAGTAAGAACAGGAAAATCAACTTTTATAAAAAAATTTATGGAGCTTTTAGTACTTCCAAATATCGAAAATAATTATAAAAAAGAAAGAGCTATAGATGAACTTCCACAAAGTGCAAGTGGAAAAACAATAATGACAACAGAGCCGAAATTTATTCCAAATGAGGCAGTAGAAATAACTCTAAAAGAAAATATAAAAATGAAAGCAAGACTTGTAGACTGTGTAGGGTATTTAGTTAATCCAGCTCTAGGCTATTTAGAAGAAAATATGCCTAGAATGGTAAAAACACCTTGGTCAGAAGAAGAAATTCCTTTTGAAACAGCAGCAGAACTTGGAACAAAAAAAGTTATTACAGAACATTCTACCGTTGGAATTGTTGTAACTACAGATGGAAGTATTACAGATATACCAAGAAATGAATATATAGAAGCAGAAAGTAGAGTAATAGAAGAACTTAAAGAATACAACAAACCATTTATTGTTTTGTTAAATTGCCAAAATCCAAAAGATATGTATAGCATAGAATTAGCGCAGAATTTATCGGATAAATACAAGGCAACAGTAATACCAATAAATTGTTTAGAATTAAATTTAGAAGATATAAATGAAATTTTTTCACAGCTTTTATATGAATTTTCAATAGAAAGAGTACAAATTAGCTATCCTAGATGGATAAGTAGCCTAGATAATAAAAATGAACTAAAACAAAATTTATTTGGTATTGTTAAAACAACATTTGAAAAAACTTCTAAAATAAAAGACTTACAAAACGAATACCGAAGTTTAGAAAATTGCGAATATATAAAGAAAGTGGATTTAGAAGAAGTAAACTTAGGTAGTGGAATAGTTAGTATAAAAGCAGAACTAGAAGAGAGTTTATTTTATAATATGTTAACTAACATAACAGGTGTACAAATAAAAAATGAAGGTGAACTTTTTTCTTGTATGAATGAGCTTGCAAGTATAAAGAAAAAATACGATAAACTGTCTTATGCTCTGCATGAAGTAGATGAAAGAGGTTATGGAATAGTATCTCCAGGAATAGATGATTTAATTTTAGAAGAGCCAGAAATTGTAAAACAAGGGCAAAGATTTGGTGTGAGATTAAAAGCAAAAGCTCCTTCTATCCATATGATAAAAATAAATACTGAAACAGAGGTTTCTCCTATTGTTGGAAGTGAAAAACAATCAGAGGATTTAGTAAAATATCTTTTATCAGAGTTTGAAAATGATCCTAAGAAAATTTGGGAATCTAATATTTTTGGAAAGAATTTACACGAGCTAGTAAATGAGGGATTACAAAATAAACTTTCAAAAATGCCAGAAGAAGCACAAGGAAAACTTAGAGAAACTTTAGAAAGAATTGTGAACGAAGGAAGCGGTGGATTAATTTGTATAATTCTTTAAACTTTGTAAAAAAAGCTTTATGAAAAAATTCATAAAGCTTTTTTGTAGTTTGTAAGTTTTAGTGCTGGTAGATAAAATTATCTATAAAACATATTAAATAAATTGACTATTATAAAGCTCAAAATATTTACCTTTTTTTTCTAAAAGTTCTTTATGAGAGCCTTGTTCAAGAATTTTTCCATTTTCCATAAATAAAATAGTATCAGAATTTACAATAGTAGAAAGTCTATGAGCAATAATAAGTGATGTAGAATCTTTCATCAGAGTTTTAAGACTTTTTTGTATTGCTTGTTCTGTTAATAAGTCTACATTACTAGTAGCTTCATCTAATACTAAAATAGAAGGATTGTACAAAAACATTCTGGCTATTGTAATAAGCTGAGTTTCACCGCTAGAGAGAGTATCTTGAGAAATATAAGTCCCATATCCTTCCGGAAGATTTTGAATAAAATTATTTGAATATGATAATTTAGAAGCTTTGTAAACTTCTTTAAAATTTGCTTTAGGACTGCCATAGGAAATATTGTCTTCTATAGTATCAGTGAAAAGTTTTGTATCTTGGAGTACCATACCAATATTTTTTCTTAAAAGCTTTTTATCAATATTTTTTATATTTATACCATCAATTAATATATCTCCACTATCTATTTCGTAAAAACGCATTAGTAAATTAACTAAAGTGGTTTTTCCGTGAGCCTGTTTTTCCTACTATTGCAAAATGCTCTCCAGGTAAAATGTGAAAACTGATATTTTCTAAAACTTTTTGAGTCTTATTGTAAGAAAAACTAACATTTTTAAATTCAATTTCTCCTTTAAATTTTGTGTCCATAGGAAGAGGTAATAGTTTTATTTTTGAAGCTTCTTCTTGTATATTTATAAAATTTTTAATTCTAAAAAAAGAAGTTTTTCCTAATTGTATCTCTGTTAGTACAGAAGTAAATTCATTAAAAGGTCTAGTAAAAATATTTGAGTAAAGCAAAAAAGTAGTAACTGTACCAAGAGTAATTTTATTTAAAGAAACTAGATAAAGCCCAAGTATTCCAATAAGACAATAGCTAAGATTTGAAATTAAACGAGTAGAAGGATTGGCTAAAGAAGAATAAAATTGAGCTTTTCTTCCAGTTTTATACAATTTATTGTTTAAAGTAGAGAATTTTTTTTCTAAAAATTCATAATAATTAAAATTTTGTGCAAGCTTACTATTTTTAATGATTTCTTCTGTAAAACTATTTAATTCATCTAAAATATGAGCTCTTTCTTTAAAAAGCTGATTAGAATTTTTGGTAATAAATCTAGATAGAAGATAAACCAAAGGTGTAATTAGTACTAAACAAATTGTTAAAACAATATTTAAATTAAACATATAATATAATGTAGCTATTACTATAATAATACCACCAGTAAGTTTTGGAATTGCTTGTAAAATTGCAGAAAAAATGTTTTCAATATCAATAGAAAAATTATTGAGTACTGCACCATAGGAAATTGAATTTAAAGAGTATAGCTCTAATTTATTAATTTTCTTAAAAATGGAATTTCTAAGCTCTTTGCAAATATTAGCTGAAAAATGAACTAGTAATTCGTTTTGCAAAAAATAGCTCAAGAAAATAATTAGATAAATTTTAAAAAGTTTAGAGCTTTCAGAAAAAAAATCAGAAAATTCTAAGTTAAATAAAATATCTATAATTCTTCCAAGTAAAAGAGGAGCTATTACAGTAAAGAAAGAAGCTAAAGCAGAAAAAAAGGTAATTAAAATAAAGTAAGGTAATAGTTTTTTTAGTTTCATTTAAAGACTCCTTTCTTGTTTATTTATTAAATTTTTATATAAATTAGAAGTTTTAGAAAGTTTTTCAGGAGTATCAAAAGCTACTATTTTAAATTTATCTAAAACTATAATTTTGTCACAAAGTTTAAGAGTGGAAGCTTTTTGAGTAGATATAAAAGTAGTTATATTTTCATTCTTAGAATAATTATATATATTTTTTATTATTTGAGCTTCTGTTTTTAAATCGAAGCTACTAGTAGTATCATCTAAAATAAGGATTCTAGGAGTTTTAAAAAAAGCTCTTGCCAAAGCTAATCTTTGCTTTTGACCTCCAGATAAGCTTTTGGCACTATTATATATAATAGTATTTTCTTTATTTTCTAATTTTTCTATAAATTCTAAACAATCGGAATTTTCTAAGGCAAATTGAAATCTTTTTTTCTCAAATTTTCTACCAAGTAAAATATTTTCTTTTATAGAATTAGTAAAAAACTCAGGCTTTTGAGAGATAAATATAATGTTTTCTGTTAGAGCTTTTTTTGAGTATTTTTGTATATTTTTTCCAAAAAGTTCTACACATCCAGAATTGCAAGAATAATTTTTATTTAATAAATTTAAAAATGTAGTTTTTCCTGCTGCTGTAAGTCCAATTAATCCTATTATTTCACCTGTTTTAAAAGTAAAGTTTAAGTTTTCAAATAGTTTTTTTGAAGAGTAAAAAGAGAAATTAACATTTTTAAATTTAACTGCAACTTCTGAAATAGGAAAAGTATTTTCTTTTCCATAAGAAGTATTCTCTTTTAAAGAGAAAAACTCTTTTAAGCGTTTAAAAGAAGTATAAGCTCTTGTATAAACTGTTACTAGATTAGAAAAAACTATAATAGCAGCAGACATTTGAGAAATATAATTTATAATAGCAATTAAATCTCCTATAAATAGAGTATCCAAATGAAATTTAGAAAAATATATAACTGCCAAAATAGTGAAGTCTAGTATAACAATGCTAAGAGGATTTAGTAAGTAAGAAAAAAAGTTTGCTCTAGTTGCAAGTTTTTTTAAATAATTATTATTTTCTTCAAAGAAATTTTCTTCAGAATCTTGCATGTTAAAAGCACGAACCAATTGAACATTTTCTAAGTTTTCCTTTAATCTAGTAGAAGTTTCATCTAGTTTTGCATTATATTTTTCATATAGTGGAGAAGATATTTTAAAAATAATAAAAATCACTAAAGCTAAGACTATATTAGAAGCAAGAATAATTAAAGCTATAGTTTTATTTAGAAATGCAATCATTAGTAAAGAACCTATACAGATAAAAGGAACTCTAAGCACTAGTCTAATAAACATAGCTGTTGCTATTTCTAAATTTTCAATATCATTAGTAAATCTATTTATTAAGCTAGAGTTAGAAAATTTTTGCGTATTACAAAAAGATAATTTAGAAAGTTTTTGAAAAAAGGCTTTTCTTAATGCTTTTCCAAAACCTTGGGAAGTGGTAGCAGCCATATATTGTGCTAATATACTAAATGTAAATCCAATAGTAACTAGTAAAAATAAAAATATAGATAAAGAAAGATAATTAATTTTTTCTCTTGCATAAAAATTATTTATAATATATGATAAAAAAAGTGGTAGCAATATTTCTACAATTGCTTCACTTAATTTCAAAAGTGGACCAAAAAATAATTCTTTTTTATAGGGTTTAAGATTTTTAAAAATAAAATTCATAATAGAGTTCCTTTGTGTTTATTTTTTTTATTATACCATAAAAACATAAAAAACCAATAGATTAATAATTGTAATAAAAATGTAATATATTTTTTTAAAAACGCTAGTATTCTGACTGGTAAAATTTATAAAAAAGTGCTTTAATAATTGTAGAGGTGATAAGAATGACACATATTGTAGAAAAATTAAATGAAAGTCTTGAAAGACTTAAAAATCAAAGTTGCCTATTAAATGTAGATGGACCAATTTCTTTCAGTACGAAAGCAAATTTATTAGACTTTAATATTAATGAATGTTTTGAACTAAAGTTAGAAATTCAAAATATTAGTTTGAACATTAATTTATCAGAAATGTATTCGTATAAAATAGAGGAAGAAAACATTAAATTATTTTTAGATGGAGGAAATATAGTAACTCTTTTAAAGGCATAAAAAAACTTCAATAGGAAATTTTCCTATTGAAGTTTTTTTATTATATCCTTATTAATTTTTCTTATTATTTTCTGTAAAAATTTCTTTTACTGCTCCAAGAGAGCTTAATGCTGATGTTGCTTCAAAAGGAATAAATATTTTATTTGCCTCACCTTTAGCAACTTCTTGCAAAGCTTCTAGAGATTTTATTTGAACTAATTTTTCATCTGGATCTGCTTGCTTAATTGCATCATAAACCATTTGAATTTCTCTTGCTTTTGCATTAGCCACTTCTTTAATAGCTTCAGCTTCACCGGCAGCCCTTTTTATTCTAGCTTCTCTATCTGCTTCAGCATCTAATATAGCTGCTTGTTTTCTACCTTCGGCAAGAGTGATTGCAGATTGTCTTTCACCTTCAGCTTGTAAAACTAAAGCTCTTTTATTTCTTTCTGCGTTCATTTGTTTTTCCATTGCATCACGAATATCTGCTGGTGGTGTAATATCTTTAATTTCTACACGGTCAATTTTACAACCCCAAGCATCTGTTGCTTCGTCTAAAATAACTCTTAATTTATCGTTGATTAAATCTCTTGAACTAAAAGTTTCATCTAATTCCATTTTACCAACAATATCACGAATAGTAGTAATTGCTAAATATTCAATACCTTTTTTTAGACTTTGAATTTCATAAACAGCTTTTGCTGGATCTGTAATTTTATAGAATACAACTGTATCAATTGTAATTGTAACATTATCAGAAGTAATAACACCTTGTGGTGGAATATCCATAGTTTGCTGTTTCAAACTAACTACAGAACGAACTCTATCAATAAATGGTACAATAATTGTAAGACCTGCTTCTGCAACTTTATGAAATCTACCTAATCTTTCGATAATATATACTTCAGATTGTCTAACGATTTTAATTGTTTTAAAAGCAATAAATACAATGATAATAAATAATACTATTAAAAATCCCATTTTTTCCTCCTTAAATTTATATATATAAAAATGTTTAAAACTAATTTAAAGGTTTTACTATAACTTTAACGCCATCTACTTTTTCAATAGAAACCTTTGTACCTACAGGAATAACTGTATCATTATAAGATTTAGCAGACCAAGTTTCTCCATTTACTTTTACTTGACCTTCTCCTTCAACAGGGTTAATATCTACAATAACTTTTCCAATTTTATTTTCGATGGAATATACATTTGTTTTTACATTAGCATCTTTTTTAGTAAGTTTTTGCACAAATTTTTTTGTACTGAAAAGAAGAATTGTAGATGAAATTAAAAATATGGCTGTTTGTGCAATAATACTTTCTATAAAGAAACTTGTGCACATAGCAATTAGTGCTCCTATAGAAAACCAGAATACTAAAAAGCCAGTGGTAATAATTTCTAATATAAGAAAAAATCCTGCAACTATTAACCAAATTTGCCACATAATTTTTTTCCTCCATTTCTTACAAATATAAACATACATATATATTATAATACAAAAATAAACAAAAAGGAAGTTAATTTAAGTAAAAAATTAAAAAAATATATAAAATTAGTATATTTTATTTACTTATTTTTAAATTTATGATATTTTATTTTTGAAAATATTTTACGGAGCGAAAATAACTAATGAAAAAGAAAGTCTTAAACAAGTATGCTAAGCGTAGAAGAATAGCAATTCTCGCTGTAGTTTTAGCAATAGCATTAATTATTGTATTGTTAAATATATTTAAAGTTGAAGCACATAAAAAGCCAGATAAAATTTCTCTCATGCTAAATAACGAAATAGTAGAGTTAGAAAAAGAAATGTATAAAGAAGAGGAAAATATATATATTTCAAAAGAAGATATAGTAAAACTTTTTGATGATACTCTATATTACAATGAAGCAGAAAAAGAGCTTATCACAACATATAATACTCATATTGCTCTACTTAAAGTAGATGAGACATTTATGGTTTTAAATGATAGCAATGTTGAATTAAAAGGTTGCTTAACAGAAAAAGATGGAGTAATTTACTTACCACTTACAGATTTAGGAATTGTATATGATCTAGAAATAGAATATTCAGAAGAATATAATAGAGTAATATTATCTTCTACACAAGAAGAAAAAAAGCAAGCTATTACTTTAAAGAAAGCAACGCTAAAAGAAAAACCAAGTATGTTTTCTAAAAAAATTGAAAAATTGGATATGAGTGAGTATGTAGTAGTACTTGGCACAGAAAAAAAATATAAAAAAGTAAGAACTGAAAACGGAAATATAGGTTATGTAAAAGAAAATAAGATTTCTAATGAAGAAACTATTAGAGAAAAAATGGTAAATCCAGTTTTAGATGTAAATATTGTAGAAGACGCTAGTGATATCTTAAAACAGCATGATAATAGTCTTTTTAGTACAGAAAAGCAAAATGTAGTAATACCTACTTTTTTTACTTTAGATAAAGACCAGAAAGTACTAGATAAAACTAATAGCTCAACAAATAGCTTTGCTAGTTATACAAATTGGATAAGAGAAAATAATGTTCAAATTTGGGCAACTATTACAAACTCTGCTAATATCTCTGAAAATTTATTAACTTACACACAAAGGAATTCAGTTATAAATAGTATATACAATTACTTAATGCAATATCAATTTCAAGGCATAAATATAGATTTTGATAAAATAGATGATATAAATAGTTTTAATAGATTTTTAATAGAATTAAAACCAAAATTAAAAGAATCAGGCTTAAAGCTTTGCATTACCTATAATAATTCTTTGGACAAAAATAAAATACAAAATATTGCAGATTGGATTATAGAAAAATAATTTAGAAAGGATATAAGCTTAGCTTAAGAAAAATAAATGGAAAAGTCAAAGATTAAAAAAGTAATTATAATTATAGTAGTAGTACTTATAGTAGCTGTTATTATAGGAGGAATATCTTTTTTTGCTTGGTATAAAAGCAATTTAAAAGCAATTAGTCCAAATGAGCAAGATGGAATAGTTAGAGTAGTTATTCCAGAAGGTACTGGTGTTTCAGGAATAGCAAATATTTTGTTTGAAGAAGGTATTATAAAAAATGTAACAGCAATGAAAATTTATGCAAAAGTAAATGGTATAAGTAATTTACAAGCAGGAAAATATGATTTAAACAGAGCTGAAGATATACCAACCATCCTAGCTCATATACAAAATGGAGAAGTAGCTAATGATGAAGTAAAAATTACATTTATAGAAGGCAAAAATATGAGATGGATAGCAAAACAAATCGCGGATAAAACAGTGAATACAGAAGAAGATGTTTTTAATCTTTTAAAAGATGAAGAATATATAGATTCTTTAATTGAAAAATATTGGTTTTTAACAGAAGAAATAAAAGATGATAGAATTTACTATCCTTTGGAAGGATACTTGTTGCCAGATACATATATATTAGAAAATGAAGAAGTGGATGTAAAGACTATATTTAATATAATTTTGAACTATATGGATAAGGCTCTAACAGATTTAAAAGAAGAAATAGATAGTAAAACTTATACTGTGCATCAAATGCTAACTTTAGCTTCTATGGCAGAATTAGAAGGAAAAAGTGATGAAGATAGAGCTGAGATAGTAGGTGTATTTTTTAATAGATTAAATCAAAAGATGAGTTTAGGTAGTGATGTTACTACTTACTATGCTTTTGGTGTAGATATGGGAGAAAGAGATTTAACTAGGCAAGAGCTAAATACTTACAATGCTTATAATACAAGAGGACCAGATATGGAAGGAAAAATTCCAATAGGGCCAATTTGTAATCCAAGTCTTTCTGCAATAAAAGCAGCTTTAAATCCAATACAAACAGACAATTTATATTTTGTTGCAGATAAAAACGGAGATATTTATTTTTCAAAAACAAATGAGGAGCATAATGAAACTATTCAAAGATTAAAAAATGAAGGCCTATGGTATGTATATGAATAGAAAAAATTTACATTGAAAACAAATAGAAAAGATATATAATAAAAATAGATTTTAGGAGGTAATTATGAAAAAAGGAAAAATATTAATTTCAATGTTAATAATTTTTGTTTTACTTTTTCCATATATGAACACAGCTTTAGCAGTATATGAAAATACAATGGAAAATGTTAATACTGAAAATATTACAGATGAAAAGTCTACAGAAAATATAGTAGATAATTCTGAAAATAATGTTTCTAATAGTGTAGAAAATAAATTTGAAAATGAGATAGAAAATAAAAATGAAATTAACGAAATAGCAAATAATACTATAGAAAATGATACAGTGGTTATCAATACCATTGTAGAAAATGAAATAGATAATACTACTTTAGAAAATAGTGAAGAATCTAATAAAGTAGATAATGAGAAAATAAATAATGAAGATGTTTTAGAAAAAGAAGAGGTGGACAAAGAAGAACTTCAAGAAGCAAAAAAAGGAATAATGTGCTTAGACACTGTCCAAAATAACCCAACATATTATATACCAACAGATAAAGTTTTGGATGTATCAGGATGGGCAGTATCAAATGATGAAAAAGCAACAGTAAGAGTATATATAAATGGAATGTACTGGATAGCAGAAATGGATAGAATATCAAGACCAGATGTAGATGCAATTTCAGGAGAATATGGAGGAACAGAGAAGACAAAAAATGCAGGATTCTCAAATAAAATAGATATATCAAGTTTTCCAGTAGGAAATTATACTTTAAGAGTAGAGCAAGTAAGTGTAGATGGAGAAATATTAAGCTATGTAGAAAGACCATTTACAATAAAAAAAGATGCTATAAGAGGAACAATGTGCTTAGATACAGTACAAAATAATCCAACATATTATATACCAACAGATAAAGTTTTAGATATATCAGGATGGGCAGTATCAAATGATGAAAAAGCAACAATAAGAGTATATATAAATGGAATGTACTGGATAGCAGAGATGGATAGGATATCAAGACCAGATGTAGATGCAATTTCAGGAGAATATGGAGGAACAGAGAAGACAAAAAATGCAGGATTCTCAAATAAAATAGATATATCAAGTTTTCCAGTAGGAAATTATACTTTAAGAGTAGAGCAAGTAAGTGTAGATGGAGAAATATTAAGCTATGTAGAAAGACCATTTACAATAAAAAAAGATGCTATAAGAGGAACAATGTGCTTAGATACAGTACAAAATAATCCAACATATTATATACCAACAGATAAAGTTTTAGATATATCAGGATGGGCAGTATCAAATGATGAAAAAGCAACAATAAGAGTATATATAAATGGAATGTACTGGATAGCAGAGATGGATAGGATATCAAGACCAGATGTAGATGCAATTTCAGGAGAATATGGAGGAACAGAGAAGACAAAAAATGCAGGATTCTCAAATAAAATAGATATATCAAGTTTTCCAGTAGGAAATTATACTTTAAGAGTAGAGCAAGTAAGTGGAGAAGGGGAAGTTTTAAGCTATGTAGAAAGACCATTTACTATAAAACAAACAGAATATAAAGGAATAATGACAATAGACACGGTTCCAAATGGACAAAAATATGAAGTACCAAATACTGAGAAACTAAGAGTAGCAGGTTGGGCTGTTTCTAACGATCCAAAAGTAAAAATAAAACTATACATAAATGGGGCTTGCTGGATAGAAAATATGACCAGAGTAGCAAGACCAGATATAGATAAGATTGCAGAAGAATATGGTGGAAAAACGGAAAATGCAGGTTTTGACAATACTATAGAAATAGTAAATTTACCAGAGGGGACACATTTAATAACAGTAGAACAAGTAAGTACTACAGGTAAAGTATTATCAAGATCAGATACAAATATAGTTATAAAAAGAGAAGATTTTAGAGGAATTGTTTTTATAGATTCACCAATAAATACTCAATTGTACAATAAAACAAATAACATTTTGCGTATATCAGGATGGGCATTATCGACAGATGCAAAAGATTCAATTCAGATAAAAATTAATAATACAATTCAGCCAGTTATTAGATATGAAAGAACAGATGTAGATGCTGGAGAATATGGTGGAGCGGAAAAAAATAAACAGGCAGGTTTTGTATGTGAAATAGATGTATCAAATTATCCAGAGGCAGTATATAACTTAGAAGTTAGTGTAGTTTCAAGATGGGGTGAGATTATAAGTTCATCAAGTAGAAATTTTGAAGTTTCTTTTTCAAGATATGCAGGTGTAGATGTATCTAGACATAATGGAAAAGTAGATTGGAAAAGATTAAAAGACCAAGGTATAGAATTTGCAATTTTGCGTATAGGTTATGGACAAAACGACAATCAAAAAGATGAGACTTTTGAATATAATTATGAAGAATGCAAAAAATATGGAATAAAAGTTGGAATATATTTATATAGCTATGCAATGAGCGTAGAAGATTCAGCAAAAGAAGCAGCAAATTGTCTAAACTGGTTACAAGGCAGAAGTTTAGATTTACCAATATATTACGATATAGAAAATCAAACAGCTGGTTATCCACAGCATACATTAAGTAGAGATACGCTAACTAATATGGCACTTACTTTCTTAAATCAAGTTTCAACAGCAGGTTATAAAGGAGGATTATATTCTAGTAAATCTTGGTTGGAATCAAAATTTGATATGAGTAGAATCGAAAATACATATTCTGTATGGGTAGCACATTATACATCTTTGGTTCAGACTACTTATAAAGGAAAATACGATATTTGGCAATGGACAAATGGAGAAAACGACACAATTTTAGGTGGATTTGATCGTAATTGGTGCTACAGAAAATCTTTAATGGAATAGATATTATAAAAGCTACTAATTTTTATTAGTAGCTTTTTATGTTTATATAGGTTTAAAATAGATATGTCACAAGAAAATTGAAAATAAAATATTGAAAAGAGAGCACCAGGAATGATATTGTT
>CALXPP010000016.1 GCA_944390345.1 uncultured Clostridia bacterium | reverse complement strand
ATTTCCATCTTTAATTTCTTCATCATAATTATCTATAAAGTAATTCTTTAATGTCTTTTCATATTTATCAAAACCTTGTTTTACATAGAATGGAATATTATTTTCTGTCGTTCCAACTATCATCTTATCATATTTTTGCTTATAATTACCACATAAGTGCCTTAATAATCTTTTTGCATATCCTTTATTTCTATATTCTTTTTTCGTTACTAAATTTTTTAATTCTAATGTTTTATTATCAATGTGCAAAATTACTGCCAAAGAAATAATCTCATCATTTAATTTTAATCCATACACATCAGAATCGTTCAAATACTTCATAATACTAGCTTTTGATGGATCTGCTTCTAAAAGTAAGTCCATGTAATCTTCTTTATTTTCTATTCTTTTTACTTGTGGTTTTTCTTCTTTAATAGCCTTTAAATCCATTGCTACATCTGGCTTTGCTTGATTGTGGCAATAATATCTAATCTCCTCTGAAAATACACATCCACAATATTTTTGCATATATAAACCTAGCTCTCTTGCTTTGTTTTGTCCTTCTCTAAAACCTGGTCTAAAATCTCTATATAAAAATTCTATATCATACTTTTCAGCCATTTTATAAGCAATTTCCTTTAATGCTTCATGATTTTGATATGGACTTATTAAAAGAGTAGTAGAAAAAGCATCAAAGCCATTTTCTTTTGCATACTTTGCTGTCTGCTCTAATCTTACAGGATAGCAATAATTTTTGCAACGATTATCTAAATCTCCTACAACATTTTTGCAAAATTCTCTTAACCCATAATTTTCTTCTAATATTAGTTTCAAATCTATTTTTTTACTATATTCTATTAAAGTGTCTCTTCTAGCTTTATATTCCATATATGGATGAATATTTGGGTTAAACCAATATGATGTAGGTTCAATTCCTTCTTTTCTTAAACTTTCAATACAATATACGCTACAAGGCGCACAACAAGTATGTAATAATAAATTCATTTATATTGTTCCTCTTTCTTTTTTAATACTTAAAGTCTTTCCTTCTAAATATTTTAAAATTAAATTTCTTAATACTATTAAAAATACAAAAGTTAATACATAGATAATTCCGTAAAAATAATAGTTGCCTTTTAAGAAATATATCCAAATTGATATTTGAGATATATTAGCCATATAAATAATTAATCTAACATTTTCAGCTTTTTGCCATATAATTAGCATAAACAACCACATAATATACCAAGTCTGAAAGTTTGTAATTATTAAAAATATGAAAGCTATAAAAAAATAAAATATTTTTCTTATTTCTTTTCTAAAACTAATTTTCTTTTTAAATAATAAATAGAAACAATAAGCTATATAAAAACCAGCAAAAACCAAAAATAAAATTTTGTAAGTTTTTTCTACTACATTTTCATTTATAGCATATAAATATAAGTATAAGTATAAGCTCTTAGAAATTTTACTTTGCTGGACTAGCATATTTTTAAAAATTTCTATATCATAAAAATATGGTAAATACAAAATAAAAACAAAAATTAAAAATAAAATCCCATACTTTAAGCAAGCTATAATTCTAGTCTTTAATTTTTGTTTTCGGTAATAATATATTATAACAAGAGGCAAAAGTAATATTGTAAAATATTTTATAGATGTTGCTAAAGCTAAAAATAGTACTGATATAAATATATTTTTCTTTTTTATACAAAAATATATTGAAAACAAGCAAAAGGTTAAAACAAAAACATCATTATGTGCATTTGCAATTCCTTCTATTAAAATAAATGGATTTATACCATATATTAAAGCAAAAATTTTCTTTTCTGAAGCTAGTTTATAAATTAAGTAGACATTTAGTAAATGTGCGATTACACAAAAAAGCTTAAGTATAAGTACAGCTATATCTATATTTCCAAAAGATAAAAAGCCTACTATTTTAGTTATAAAGGACCATACTGCACCATATACAACAGTCTCCTTTGCCCAATCATTTTCCAAACCTTTTTGCAAAGCTGTATCTGACTTTAAAATTTCTGTATTTTCTGTATTTTCTGTATTTGTGCAAAAACTATAAATTGATTCTATATAAGGGTTTTGCCCATAACCTCCGTCTATTCTTCCGACACCAATATAATAAAAAATATCACTAGAAGTAAATGGCAATGCTATTATAAAAATAATAGAAATTATTATAATATATCTAAATAAAGTTTTTTTATCTTTAAATAATTTTCTAGAATACTTAAGTATCAAATAATATGCAAAACACCATAATATAAAAATTATTAAATATATTAGCATATCTTTCCATCTATTTTCTATACTACTAAAAACATAATTTACTTCATATTCTTTTATTGTTTTATATTTTGCCCAATATATTATTGATGGAAGTAGAAAGGCTATGCTTAAAATTAAATATATTGTTTTTAAATTTTTTATACAAAAACTTTTTATTTTATTAATTTTTACTAGTTCCATATATATACCAATATTTTAAATTTAATTTTTTGAGTTCAATTTAAGTTAGACTCGTCTATTATTGATTATTTTTTTATCTCATGATACTCTTTTTCTGTATTTACCTTCCAAATATTATCTTTAGAAAATATATTATTTTTTATATTTTTTACAGCCTCCATTGCTGTTACCATTGAATGATCCATATTATTGTATCTATGCTGACCATTTCTTCCAATGCAATATAAGTTTTCAAAGCCATTTAAATATTCTATTAATTTATCTATTTTCTCATAAGTATCAAAATATGCTGGATATGCTTTTTTTACTTTTTCTCTATGTGCATCTAAAACATCTTCTTTTTCGATTAATCCCATACTTATTAATTCAGATATAGCAAATTCTATAAATTCACTATCTGTCATATTCCAGTACTTGTCTCCTTCATTGCAAAAATACTCTAAACCTATCCAAACCTTTTCTTCTGGATCTGATACCATATAAGGAGACCAATTATTAAATATTTGAATTCTTCCAAGTTTTACATCTGGTTCTTGAACATAAATCCAGCAATCTGGCACTGTGTTTCCTAAAGTTTTAACTTTTGTTTTATTTTTTAAATTTAATTTTTTTAGCAATAAGCCTACTGTTAAAAAATCTCTATATGGTAATCCTAATGCTATATCTTTTATTTCTTCTGGAATTTTCTCTTCTTTCATATCTGCAATTAAATCTTTAAGTGGCATTGAAGATATAAATATGTCTCCAGAGAATACTTCTATTTTTCCATCAAAAACACATTCTACAGAAACAATTTTGTTTTCATTTACATTTACTTTTTGCACAGAATGTTTCTTTAGGATTTTTCCACCTCTTGCCTCTATTTCACTTGCTAGAGTTTCCCACAATTGTCCTGGTCCATATTTTGGATACCAGAATTGCTCTATTAGAGATGTTTCAACTTCTTTGCTATTTGGTTTAAAGATTTTTCTAAACATATCTTTTATTACTGCTGTAATTGATACACCTTTAACTCTTTGAGCTCCCCAATCTGCAGAAATATTACTTGGATGTCTGCCCCATAATTTTTCAGTATATTTTTCAAAAAACATACTATATAAAACTTTTCCAAATCTATTTATATAAAAATTTTCTAATGAAGTCTCTTTTTTCTTTACAAATATTGATTTTAAATAGCTAAAACCTGCTTTTATGGTTCTAACTAATCCCATATTAGTAAAAGTCTCCAATTTTAGAGAAACAGGATAATCAAAAAATTTTTTTAAATAATATATTCTAGATACTCTATCTCTTACAAGCATTACTCTATCTTCTTTTTCTGGATTTGGACCATTTTTTTCTAAGGGCTTTTCTCTATTTAGTTTTTTATCATCAAAAGAAGGTTCTCCTTGTATTGGCATAAGTTCTTTCCAAAATTCCATAACACTTTCATCTTTTGAAAAAAATCTATGTCCGCCAATATCCATTCTATTTCCGTTGTATCTAACAGTTTTTGATATTCCACCAACTTGACTATCTTCTTCTAAAATAATAACTTCATAATCTTCATTTTCTTTTAATAATTCATATCCTGCTGTTAACCCTGCAGGTCCAGCCCCTATAATAATTACTCTTTTCATTTGCTCTTCCTTTTCTTTTTTTATTATTTCCAAAAACTTATACTATACTCTACATTAAAGTAAACCTGTGGTGATACTCTTTTCATCCCAACACCTGAAGTTGTTAGAAAACCTGTTAATATATTTATTATTAATGTAAAACTCATAAGAGCTACAAAAATTTTTTCTAGAATCTTTTTTGCCTCCACAGTCTTAGTATTCTGATAATTTTCCAAATATATTAAAATTCCTGCTAAAACAAAATACCAAGCAAAATCTAATAAATATCTTCCTGTACTACCACCTTGCATTACAATTATAATATTTAAAATGATTCCAACTGCTAAAATTACTACTACTAAGTTTTTTAATTCTGTATTTTTTGAGGTTTTTAAAAATTTTTTTATTCCAAATACTGCAAAAGCAATTGGTGCTAATATAAATACTCCACCAGGCATATCTTCTACATAGTAATATGCAAAAATCTCTGGTATATTTGAATTTACTTGCATAAAAGGAAATTCTCCTATAAAACTTGGTAAATTAAATAAATTGTATATAAAACCAGCTGGAATAGTAATTAATCTATTTTTTAAGTTTCTCATATCATTCATTGTAAGCTGATATTTTGCACCAAATTCAAAAATACTACCAAATCTTATATAATTATAATACATAAGTAGTAAACCTACAACAATATATGGAATCATTACTACTAAAATTAATTTTAATACTTCTTTTTTATTTGCTTTCTTTTGCTTAAATAAATTCCATATTATTGGTATTATTATAATTGAAGCTATTAAAGTAGTTGGTCTACAAGCCACTGCTAAAGCCAAACACAAAGCTCCTAATCCCAATTTTTTAAAGGATAATTCTCCACCTTTTTTTATAGTCAAAAATAAATATATTCCTTGCAAACTAAAATACAAACCTGCTACATTTACCATCTCGTAAAAACGCGGTGCTACATTTATCCAAATTAGAAAGCTTCCAAAAAGTATTGATATTTCAGAAAATACTAACATTTTGAAAGGTAACTTTGAAAAATGTTTCTTAAAAATATATTCTATAATTAAGGCTAGCATTATAGCTGATAAAACACTAAATAGTAATACCACTACAGAAGTCTTTAAAAATGTTCCTGTAATTATATGAAATGGCAAAAATAAAATTAAAGCTGGTAAAATTCCAAAATATACATAATAGTGATTATTGTATAAAGCTGTATCCCAAATATAGTCTTCTCCTCTTTTTATAGAGCTTCTTTCTACTGTGTCATAAGGGTTTTCTAAACTAAGCAATTTTTCACTTGGTTCTTCTAATAGATAAGTTTGTCCATTTTCTAAAGCTTCTACAAAATCTTTATTGTATAAATCAGTTTCTATGTATTCATTAAAAATATTAAAGAAGCAAAGTATCAATATAAAAAAAGTTAATATTAAAAAATAAACTCTTTGTCCTTTAACATTTTCTTTAGTGTAAGCCTCTTGCCAAAAACTATGTGTTTTTAAAGAATATATTAGTAATATTATTAGTGTAACTATAATGGTTCTAAAAATATTAAAATTAAATGGTATAGGTGTATTTAGTTGTATTTCTTCTAATTCAGAATCTTTACTATACGAAATTGATAAGCTTTCTACTTTTCCAGAAAGATATACTGCTGTATATTGGCTTTCCTCTATCTTTTCAAAATATTCTTTTTTAGGTAAATTTCTTTCTTTAGTAGTTTCATCACTATAGCTAATTTGATACTCTATATAATCATTTGGATTGAGATTTTTGAATTTTACATATATAGTTTTTATTTCCGTATCTATATTTTCTAAATTTACTTTCGAAAAACCATTATTTTCTACTTGCATATCTTCTATCTCTTCTTCAAAAAAGCTGATTTCTTGTGCTTTTGAAAAATCTAATCTATAAGCTTTTATATTAAAAATTGTAATTTCCAAAAATACTGCTATCAACAAAGCTTTTAAAATTATAGATAAATTTTTCTTTATTTTATTATTTTTATATAAAATATGTAAACAAATATATAAAGCTAAAATTAGTATTATAAAAATATATTTCATTTTTTCCCCTTAATTTCTATATTCTATTCCAAAATGCTCATAAGCCAAAGGTGTTGCCACTCTGCCTCTAGCAGTTCTTGCTAAAAATCCAATCTGCATTAGATATGGTTCATATACATCTTCTATAGTAGCAGTTTCTTCATTTACAGTAGCTGCAAGTGTCTCTAAACCTACTGGTCCACCTGAATAATGATGTATAATAGTCTCTAAAATTTTTTTATCTATATTATCTAATCCTAAATCATCTATTTCTAGTTTCTTTAAAGCTGTTTTTGTAATTTCTAAAGAAATCTTACCATCTCCTAAAACAGCTGCATAATCTCTTACTCTTTTTAGTAATCTATTTGCAATTCTTGGAGTTCCTCTAGAGCGTCTTGCTATTTCTTCTGAAGCTAAATCATCTATCTCTAAGTCTAATATTCTACTAGATCGTTTAACAATAGTTTTTAAATCTCTAACAGAATATAGCTCTAACCTCTCTACAATTCCAAATCTATCTCTTAAAGGTGTAGATAATGCTCCTGCTCTTGTAGTTGCACCTATTAGAGTGAATTTTGGTAAATCTAGTCTAATACTTCTAGCAGTTGGTCCTTTACCCAAAATAATATCTAAACAAAAATCTTCTAATGCTGGATATAATATTTCTTCAACATTTTTATTGATTCTATGAATTTCATCTATAAACAAAACATCATTTTGAGATAAATTTGTTAAAAGTGAAGCTAAATCTCCTGGTTTTTCTATAGCTGGACCAGAGGTTATTTTTATATTTGAATTCATCTCATTTGCTATAATATTAGAAAGAGTTGTTTTTCCAAGCCCGAGGTGGGCCATATAATAGCACATGATCTAAAGCCTCTCCTCTTTTTTTTGCAGCTTCTATATAAATTTTCATATTTTCTTTTACTTTAGTTTGACCTATATATTCCTCTAGATTCTGCGGTCTCAGAGTATTTTCTTGTATTTCTTCTTCTAAATCTTGAACAGCAGGTCTCATTAAATTTTCGTCTCCCATCTTGCTCACTTCCTATTTAAATTTCTAATCCAGATTTATATTCTATATTTTCCATATATGGAAATAGTTCTTTTACTCTTTTTAATGTATATATTGCAGATTTTTGATGTGGACACTTTTCTGGTGCTTCTATTAACTCATTTTTATAGCAATTTTTATCCATTTTATAAATTAAATATTTACAATTCATATATACATAATATATTTGAAAACCATTATCCATATCTTCCCAAAACATTTCAAATGTATATTTTGAATCCATTTTTATTACCTTTAGCTAATTTAACTTCCTTCCTCTACTTAATCATATCTTTAAATTCATCTTCAGTTATTACTCTTATTCCTAGTTCCCTTGCTTTTGTAAGTTTACTACCACTATCTTCTCCTGCTAGCACAAAACTAGTTTTCTTAGATACAGAGCCTGAAGTTTTTCCACCAAATTTTTCTATTATTTCTTCTACTTCTTTTCTAGAAAAACTATCTAAGCTACCTGTTAGTACAAAAATTTTTCCATCAAATCTTAAATCCGTACTTTCTTCTTCCAAAGCTTCCATATTAATACCATAATTTTTTAGTCTTGCTACTAAATCTTTTGTTTGTGGCTGAGCAAAAAACTCAAATACGCTTTCTGCCATAATCTCGCCCATATCATCTACGGCATTTAAACTTTCTAAACTAGCTTCCATTAAATTGTCCATACTTCTATATTTTTTTGCTAGTTGTTTAGCAGCTTTTACTCCTATATGTCTTATTCCAAAGCCATTAATTACTCTATATAAGTCATTTTTCTTGCTTTCTTCTATGCTATCTATTAAATTTTGTGCAAATTTTTTTCCATTTTTCTTTAATGATGCTATATCTTCTAATTTTAATTCATATAAATCTGCTATATTTTTTATAAAACCTCTATTTAAAAATTCCTCTATAATGCTATCTCCTAAGCCTTTTATATTCATAGCCTCTCTAGAGGCAAAATGAATAATATTTCTATATTGTTTAGCAGGACATTCAATTCCTATACATCTACGAATCGCTTCTCCTTCTTCTCTAACAGCATCTGCACCACATACTGGGCATTTGTTTGGTACTACAAAATCTTTTTCTGTTCCATCTCTTTTTTCTTTTAAAACTTCTACTACTTCTGGTATAACATCTCCTGCTTTTTGAATAACAACAGTGTCTCCTATTTTTAAATCTTTTTCTTTAACAAAATCTTCGTTATGAAGAGTAGTTTTAGAAATTGTGGAACCTGCAACTTTAACAGGCTCTAAAATAGCCATTGGAGTAATAGCACCAGTTCTTCCTACTTGAAAAACTATATCTTTTAATTTAGTAGCTTTTTTTTCTGGAGGGTACTTGTAAGCTATTGCCCACTTTGGAGTTTTGTAATTCGTACCTAATATTTCTCTTTGTTTTAAATTATCTACTTTAATAACAGCTCCATCTATTCCAAAACTTAAATTTTCTCTATTTTCTCCTATTTTATTAATTGCCTCTATTGCTTCTGGAATGTTCTTACATTTTTCTACTACTGGATTTACATTAAATCCTAGTTTTTTCATATATTTCAAAGACTCAAAGTGAGATTCAAAAACAATATCTTCAGACTTTTGAACATTAAAAATATAAATATCTAAAGGTCTTGAAGCAGTAATTTTGCTGTCTAACTGTCTTAAAGAGCCAGCTGCTGCATTTCTTGCATTTGCAAAAAGAGGTTCTTCGTTTTCGAGTCTTTCTTGATTCATCTTTTCAAATTCTTCTTTTCCTATGAAAACCTCACCTCTAACAGTAATTGTAACTGCTTCTTTTAGCTTTTTTGGAATATGTTTAATAGTTTTTAGGTTTTCTGTAATATCTTCACCTACTAATCCATTTCCCCTAGTTGCTCCTCTTACAAATTCTCCTTTTACATACTCTAAACTTACAGAAAGTCCATCTATTTTTGTTTCTACTACATATTCTATATTTTCTTCTGGCAGTGCTTTTTTAGTTCTTTCATCAAAAGCATATAAATCTTCGAAATTAAATATATCTTGCAAACTTTGAAGTGGTACTTCATGTTCTACTTTTGCAAATCCTTCTTTTACAGTTCCTCCAACATGTTGTGTTAGAGAATCTTTAGAAATAAACTCTGGAAATTCTTTTTCTAAATTCCTAAGTTCTACCATAAGCATATCATACTCAAAATCACTAATTTCAGGATTATCCTCATCATAATATTTTTTTGCATGATAAGCTGTTAATTTATTTAACTCATCAATTCTTTTTTTAGCTTCTTGCTTATTCATTTGTTAACCTCACAATATTTATAAGATTTTTATATTACTTAGTATCTTTAAATAAATCTTTTCCTTTTTTTAGATAATCATAACCAGAAAAGATAGTAGCTATTACAGAAATTGTAAGTAGTGCTGTTGTAATTACATTTAAAATTAAGCTTCCCAAACTAAGTTCCATATTGCCTCCAAAATAGCTTATACAATCAGCAAAATTATTTTTATCTATAAATACTAATATAATAGCTATCATTTGCGTTACAGTTTTTAATTTTCCCCAAACAGAAGCTGCTATTACTTTTCCGCCTTTTTCTACTGCAACTAATCTATATCCAGATACTAAAAATTCTCTAGCTAGTACTATAATTGGTATCCAAGCTGGAATTTTTCCAAACTCTACTAACATCACAAGAGCAGATAAAACTAAAATTTTATCTGCTAAAGGATCTAAAAATTTTCCAAAGGTAGTTACCATATTTCTACTTCTTGCAATATAACCATCTAATTTATCTGTAATTGAAGCTACAATAAAAATAATATTCATTATCCAAAGATAAATAGGTATTTCTAAAAATTCCCCTGTTATTCCTCCAAGCATACCTATATACCCAACAACTACAAAAACTGGTACTAAAATCATACGAAAAATTGTTAACTTATTTGCTAAATTCATTTTTATATTCCTTTCTTGCCATAAAAAGCACTAGTTATTTTCCACTATATTTGAAGAATTAAATATACTATTAGTTACAGTATTTGTTTCATCTGAAATATCTAATTTTTTGTTTTCAGCAATTTCTTCTTCTCTTGCTACTTCTAGTTGCTTTATTAGAGATTTTAATTTACTTAAGTCTTTACCTACCATCTCAAAATCTCCAGATTCTAAAGACTCGTCTAAGTTTGAATTAGCCTTTATTATAGAGTCTATTATAGCAGACATATCTTCCATATCTAATACATCAATATCTATAGCATAATCTGTAAATAAATTAGTTAATGCTTCTTCTATATTGTCTCCAATAGCTACTGTACTTCCAGAAGCTACAATGACTTTTCTAAGTATTGGAATTTCATCTTCATCATTAAGCATAACTTGGTAAACTGGTTCTACATATAACAAGGTATTATTTATTGGTATTATTTTTATTTCTCTTGTAAGCTTAGTTCCTGATGTATTTAGCTTTTCTAATTCTGCAGAAATTGTTGTATCTTGTTCAATTTGATTATTTAACTGTGCTATTCCAACTACATTATTTTCTGCTGGAAATCTATATAAACTTAATTTAGATACTCCATTTTCACAAGTTCCTACTAAATAAGATATTATATTTTGTTTTGATTGTCTATTGTAAGTAAGTACCAATCCAAACTGTTCTTCTTCTGAATCTGGTGTTTTGCAAACAGTATAAGTAGGCTCCATTGCAGAAGAATTATTTCTTGAATTTGTTGTTCCTAATGCAATTGGTGTTATTTGCCATAAATCATCTGATCTATATAAAGAATCTGCACTTATATCGTGATAAGTAGCAATCATTTTAGATTGTACTTCATATAAATATTTTGGATATGTAAAATGCTTAGAAATTTCTTCTGGTATAGTATCCTCAACAAATAGTTCTGGATACATATTTTTGTAAGCCATTATTATTGGATCTGTTTTATCTGTAATATAAAAAGTTGTAGTTCCATTATAAGCATCTATTAAAACTTTTACAGAATTTCTAATATAGTTTATTTTTTCTCTTTCTCCATCTGGATTTTCTGTATTAATTATTTGTGAATAAGGATAGTCTCCTGATGTTGTATAACCATCTATTACCCATACTAACTTTCCTGCATCTGTAATAACTAAATAAGGTTCATCATCATATTCTAAATAAGGTAAAACACTTTTTACTCTTTCTAAAATATTTCTATTTGCAATAATTTTTGTATCTTCAGTAATATAAGAAGAAAATGCTAATTTTAAGTTTCTGTTTGCTAAACCTAGTATAAATCTATCCCAAAAATTAAGGTTTAATCCAGCTGAACCTTTATATATATTCTCTTCGTAAGTAGTTGCTGTTATTGGATAATCGTACTCTTTTCCAAACTCTGTATTTGTAGCAATTATACTATTTGTATCCATTCCAAAATATATTCTTGGCTCTGTAATTTTCAAATCTCCTGCTGAATTAGAAAAATCAGATAGTAAATATTCTGCATAGCCATTGTGGTCTCTATCACTAGCAGTATTTATTATTGCTGAATATCCGTGAGTATATTTTAGAGTTCTATTGTTGTAGCTCATATCATCATTTAAAATTTCTCTAGGTGTAATATATATTGATTGTTTTTTTCCGTTTATAGTATAATTTGCAAGTTGTGTTCTCCTATAAGAATAATATACACTATTATCTTGATGAGATGAAACCATTTTTAAAATAACATCTTTAGAGATTACTGGTATATTTTCTATAAGTTCTTTATTTTGAGTTACTTCTTCTCTAGAAATAGTATCATAAGAAGTTATATTTTTTTGCTCTATATCTATTCCATAAGCTTTTTTCGTATTTTCAATATTATATTCTATATATTCTTTTTCTTTGTCTAATTGATTATTTTGAACATAAATTACTTGATAATAAGTCATTGCTAAAAATAGACATACCATATATACAGGAACTATACAAGCTGAAATCATTCCTTGCTTAAAGTTTCCTTTTTTAATATATTTAAATAATCTAAGTATAGAAAATACTATTACAACGCTTAAAATTCTATATCCCCATAACTTAACAGTAGCATCTGTTGCCCCAGCACCTGTAAATTCTGTATCTGATATAGACATCATATTTTGAGTTAGTATTCCCATTGAATAATATATAATATATACTGCAAAAATTATAACTATTACAGTTGCAAAAAACATTAATTGTTTTATAAAGGTATTCTTTTTTAAGGTTTCACCAGACACTCCATCTAAACAAGTATTTAAAGTTAAAACATAATATATAGCAGTATATACAATTAAACATATAAAAAACCATATTAAAAGTATTAAACAACTTTGTATAAATGGTAATTTAAACATATAATATCCTATGTCTAAATGAAAAATTGGATCTGGATCTCCTCCAAACTCTGTGCTATTTATAAACATTGCATATTGTTTACCTATTATATTTGGTATTATTATGCTTGCTAAAATACCACCAACTAAAGCTAAACTTTTATTTGGAAGCTTAGGCAGAGGCTTATTATCTTCATCAAAAAACTTTTTTAAACCTTTTTTTATTACTTTATTATTTATGTATATTACTAAATATACAATTAAAAATACAGAAATAGCAATTGTATATGTATTTTTTAAGTCTGTTACAAGTACAGATGTGTAATTTTCTCCTACTTGCCTTACATTTAAATATTTTACTCTTATAGATACTAATGTACATAAAATAAAAATAAGTAAAAATGCAATTACTGCTAGAGTTCTCCAAGGTACTTTACTTTTTTTATTTTCTTTATCATTACTTGTTTCTGTTTTTTTCACTTTTTCTTTAGCTGATTCTACACTTTCGATTTTTTGTTCTTTATTTGGTTCTATATTTTTTGTTTTTTCCTCTTTATTTTTTTTCACGCAAAAACCTTCTTTCTAATTTTTTAATCTATATTATTGCATCTAAAAATTCTTGTGAATTAAATACTTCCATATCATCAATTTGTTCTCCAACACCAATAAATTTAACTGGTATCTTATTTTCATCTACAATACCTAAAACTACTCCACCTTTTGCTGTTCCATCTAATTTTGTTAAAATAATTCCAGTAATATCTGTAGTTTCTTTAAAAGCTTTTACTTGTAAAATTGCATTTTGACCAGTTTCTGCATCTAGTACCATTAATACTTCTTTGCTAGCTTCTGGCAATTCTTTTTCTATTACTTTTTTTATTTTTGCAAGCTCGTCCATTAAGTATTTTTTATTATGAAGTCTACCTGCTGTATCACAAATTAGTACATCTGCATCCAATTCTCTTGTTTTTTCTATTGCATCATATACTACTGAAGCTGGATCTGAGCCTTCTTCTTTTTTCACTATAATACTATTAGAACGATTTGCCCAAATTTCTAATTGCTCAACTGCTGCTGCTCTAAAAGTATCAGCTGCTGCTATAACCACTTTCTTTCCTTCTTTTACTAATTTATTTGCTATTTTTCCTATAGAAGTTGTTTTTCCTACTCCATTAACTCCAACTACCAAAATAACAGAAGGTTTAGTTTCTAAATTTAATTTTGGTTCTGCTACATCTAATATTTCTTTCATTATTTCTTTTAAAGCTTTTTTTACAGACTCTTCATCTTCTATTTTTTCTTTTTTTATTTTAGTTCTTAAGCTATCTATTATATTAATTGAGGTTTCCATACCAATATCAGAAGTTACTAAAACTTCTTCTAATTCTTCTAATAGTTCTTCATCAACCTTTCTAAAAGAGCTAAAAACATTGTTTATCTTATCGTTTATTGTCTTTTTAGTCTTGCCTAATCCGTTTTTTAATTTATCAAAAAATCCCATAAAACCTCCCTAATTTTGCAAAATAATTCTTTCTATTTTATATCATTATATGCCTTAAAAATCAAGACTTTTAAAACAAAAAGAAAAGTCATTAGCTAAACTATATTTTTAGCCAATGACTACAATTTTTTATTAATATTTTACTGCTAAACTTTGTCTAAAATAATCTTCTCCTTTAAAGGTATTTAACTTTAATGTTTTTGTTTTACTTATTATCTTCTTTACTTTCCATAACCCTAAGCCTGTATTATGCTTTTTTGTACTAAAATTTTTCTTATAAATTTCACTTAAACTAATTTCTTTATTCACATATGTATTTTCTATTATAAATAAATTTTGATTTTTCTCATAGTCTTTTAATATTTGAATATAAACTTGCTTCTGTTCTTTACATTCATTTGCAGCTTCTATTGCATTGTCTATCAAAATTCCGAGTATTCTAGTAATTTCATAAATATCTGTTTGTATTTCTTGTAAATTGCACATTATTTCAATACTCATTTTAATTCCTTTTTCCATAGCAATTTTATACTTATTCGACAATAAGCCAAAAATAGCTGGATTTTCTTTAATCATTTTTCTAAAACATTCCGAAATTTTTGTTTCTTCACATTCATTCATAATTTTTGCGTAATACTCCTTAAGCTGTTTAATATTACCAGCCTTAATATACGCTCCCATTACTTGCATAATGTTGTTAAAATCGTGTTTAAATGCTCTTATGGAATCATTTTCTTTTCTTAGCATCTGATTACTTTTACGAAGTTTATAGATGCATTTTTTGAACCTTTCCTTTGTTTTTGGTTCTAAGAATTTTTTAAAATTTTTAAAAACGACAATATTCTTCATCTTTCTTCATACCTACCCCTTTTTCTTAAGTAACGATTTTAATTTTACCATTTTTCTTTTGTTTTTTTTAAAAAGAAGAAAAAAGAGGAAAAATATACTATGTTTTTGCATTATTTTCACATTTTTTCATTTTTTTCAAAAAAATTGTAATTTTTTGAAACTTTTTTACTATTTTATATCCTCTAATAAATGGAATAAATTTTTAGGAGGTTGATATTTTGGATATCTTATTGTACAGTGAAAACACTATTCTTTCTCAGCAAATTTCTACTTATTTACTAGAACAAAATAAGCATTTTCGTATATTACATATTTTGTCTGAGAAAACAGATTTAATTAAATTTTTACAAACTTCTCATTTTGATTTTTTAATATTAATAACAGAAAAAATCGAAAACGCTAATATTTTTGATTATCTTAATGAATTTAATATCGAAAATCATTTAAACTCTATTATTGTTATATCTAATAATTCTGAGCTAAAAAAATTAATAAGAAGAAATCGCTTTTTAGCTAAGACTTTCAATAGCACTTTATCTCCACAAACTCTATCTAAACAAATTTCTGCAACTATTGAAGAGAAACATTCTTATGGTGCTAATTTAAGAGCAAAAATAGCTCATGAACTTTACTCTATAGGTTTTAAACCTTACCATAAAGGTACTGGTTTTATGATTGAAAGTATTTATATGGTATATCAGAAAGATGCTCATTTATGTGATAATTTTGAAAGAAATATTTATCCTGTTGTAGCTTCAAAATTTAATACAACTACTTCTAATGTAAAATCTGATATTATTAAGTCTATTAATTCTATGTATGCTGAATGTGAACTTAATAAATTAAAAAGATACTTTCATTTCACTACAGATTTTAGACCTACAACAAAAATGATTATTTATACAGTTATTAGCAATATCGCACAAGCATAATTTCAGTATTTTTAGAATTTTTTTACACTTTTTTCAACTTTATGAAAATTTTTTGTATTTTATTGTATATTTTATTTAGTATTTATACTTCATTGTGTAGATGCTAAATATTTCAATTTTAGGAGGTTTTTTTATGAAAACAAAGATAACTAAATTTTTAATTATTTCTGCAGTACTTATTGTAATGTTATCTTCATTTTTTACATTACCAGTACTTGCAGCAGAAGATGATGGTGTAAGTCCTTTTGCTTATGAAACCTTTTATAGTCAAGCATTTATTGGTAATTATTATACTGGTGTCTTCTATATGGATGGAAACTATATGGCTTTTGAAATTACTTGTATTTCAGAAGATAAACAAGACCACCCTGTATATGTAGATCTTTATAGAGATAGATATGGAAACACAACAACTTTCACAGTTCACTCTGATGGAGTAAAGAGAAAATATGATGGTATTCCAGTTGGCGGAGGTTCTGCTTGTGATTTTAATTTAAGATGTAATTCTAATACAAAAATTTCTTTTAATTTAGTATTTTATAGTTGGTATTAATAAAAAATAGATAGGTCTATTTTGAACCTATCTATTTTTTATTAACTCATATTCGTTAATTTGATTATTAGCTTTAATTTTCAATTTTATTTTGTTCTTTTCATTCATTTCTGAAATATTTATTACAAATTCTCTTTTTTGCAATTCTTTATTTTCTCCTATATAGTACGAATTAATTGTAAAATCTTTAAATATATTTTTAACATCTATATCAAAATTTGAATTATCAGACAATATTAATATATTTAATCCTGTATAATCAAAAATAGCATTACTTATTTTTATATTTGGATTTTCTTCTTTTTTTACTATTATATCGTAAATTTTATTTTCTACATTTTCATTTTGTAGCTCTATATTATGTTTAAAATTCATCTTTGTACTTATTTCATTTAATCTATCACTTTCTTTTTCTTCTGTTGTATTTTTATAGAATATTACATCTGTAAATTCAACATTCAGAATATTAGACTCTACATTTCCATCTGAAATCATAAATATTAAATTCTTCATATGGTGTTCGTCTTGTACAATAACCTTATTACCTTTAAAATTATCGTTCATATACTGATTATATATTGTTTCTCCATTTTCATTGGTTATTACTAGCCTTTGAAAATTAACATTATTTACATCTCGTTCTTTCAAACTAAAATCTGTTTCTATATCAAAAACCAGATATAAATTTAAATCGTTCATTAAAACATAAGAAACTTTTACTCCAACGCCTTCTGCTCTTATATAATCCATATACACATTTTGTAGTTCACCTTTTTCTAAAGCTTGTTCAATACCAGAATTATTTATGTTTATATCACTTAAATTAAAGAATCCTACTAAATAATCTACTATGGAAGTTGCATGTACAAAATAAGTTACGCATAAACAAGAAAACAATACCACTGCTAGTTGTGATACTTTTAAAAAGCTCCTAGAGAGTTTTTCTTTAATAAATTTTATTTTATCTATAAAATTTTGCTTTTTAGCTATAAACTTTAAAAACTTCTTATCTTTCTTACTGGAAAATGCTGTTTGAATTGCGTCTTCAAAGCTTTTTGGCACTTCATTGTCTACTTTTTTATAGTATTCTTTCAATTTTTTGTCTAAATAATCTTCTTCTAGAATACCTCTTTTGTTCTTTTTGGTTAAAAACGACTTAAACTTCTTTACATTTGGCTTCATCACTTATCACCTCCTGCATAATTTTGTTTTATTTTTTCTTTAGCTCTTCTAAGTATTGTTTTAATCGTGTTCTCATTTCTATTTAAAACAAAAGAAATTTCTCTTGTGGTGTAGTTATTTTTATAAAACAATTTTAATATAAGTTGCTCTTCATAAGATAATTTTTCTATTAATCTTTCAAAGTTCATGTCACTAATTGTTTCATCTATAACTTCTTTACCTAATGAATCCTCATAATCTTCAATGTTTTCAAAGCCTAATATTTCTCTCAATCTTTGCTTTCTATAAATATGATTACACTCATTAATTAATATTTTAACAAGCCAAGTTTTATAAAACTTATTTTCATGAAGTGTATTTAAGCGATTAAAAGCTATAATCATTGTTTCTTGAATTGCATCATCTATATCATCTGCGCTTTTTAATCTAGTTCTTGCTACTCCATACAATTCATTCTTCATACTTATAATCAATTCTGTAAAAGCATCTTGATCTCCATTTTTTGCTAATTTTATTAGTTCTTCCATTGTTTCTTCCCGTTTTTCTTAAGTATTTTGTAAACTTTCAAGTAGCCTGCATATTATCCACAAGTGATTTTATCATAGTGTAATGTATATATCAATATTTTCAATTTCCACTAATTTACTTTTCTTGTATATATGTATTTTTCTATAATTTTATTAATTTTTATAGAATTTATATTTTTTCATATTTATACATTTTGACATTTTGTTTTTTATATTTTTATATGTTATTTATTAAAAAATTAATTACTCCTTCATCTTTTTTGCTATTATCTAATTTTCTTTTTTCTTCTTCTGTTAAATCTAACATATATTTATTAAATTCTGGTATTATACTAATAGAATCTAATGGATATCCAGGATTTCTTTTATCGCAAGGTTTATCTACAAAATAAAAATGGTCTTTACTCCAAGTATATTCCTTTTTTCCCTTCTCATTATATATTACCATTCCATAAACCCATCTTGCTGTTAGCTTTCCTCCATTTTCTTGAACCAATTTTGTATAATATTCTATCATTTCTTCATCTGTTAATCTTTTGCCATTTACTCTTCTTACATATACACCTGGTTGTTTTTCCTTTGGTAATTCTTCTATAAACAAATTATTGTCTGTTGCTATTGTAGTAATATGGGTCTTATCATAATAAGCTTTTGCTTTTATAGATGCATTTTCTAATGCATCTTTCCCATTTTCTTCTACTTTTAAATCAAAATCTAAATCTTTTATTGTTAGAAGTTCTATATTTCTATTTTTTAGTTCTTCTCTATATCTCTTTACCTTTGCAGGATTTGTTGTTGCAAATAATACTTTCATTTTTTTAAGACTTATTAGTCTATTCTCCCTCCTTTGTTAATCCATAAACCATTGATATATCTGTTGGCACAATATATTTAGCACCAATTTCTTCTGCTACTACTAGTACAAATGCACACATTGCTCTTGTTGCATACCACCAGTCTGGATTTGATACTTTTTTTCTTATTTCATCTAAAGAGATTTCTCTAAAATATTTTACGGTATCTTTTTGTCTTGTATTAAAATTCATCATTACTGGTTGTAATTTATCTTGGTACAAAGTATTTTTTTCATGACTAATTCCAGAATTTAATGCAAAAAGTAAATGTCCTCCACCTGCTAAAATTAGTATATCTGCCTTTTCTTTTGGTAATTTTAGGTGTTTTCTTATTACAGCTTTTACTTCTTCTAAGTCAGTAGTAGCTAAATTCTCAGCTAAATCCGGAAATTCGTTCATTATATCCATAACACCAAAAGGTGTGTTTATCATTTCTTTTATTTCTTTATCAAAAATAGTTATCTCAGTTGAACCACCTCCACCAACTAAAACTGCTACTTTTTGCTTCACATTTCTTACACACCCAAATACTGTTAGCTCATTTTCTTTTTTAGAATCTATAATTTCAAAATTAATTTCTGTTCTTTTAAAAAATAAATCTAAAAATTCTTTTCTTTCATTTTCGTTTAAATTTCTAAATATGCTTGTACCACAAACATAAATTTCTTTATACTCTTTTTTTAATTCTTTTACTTTATTAATTAAAACTTCAATATCATTTGAATTTAATTTATTTTCTTTTTTAAAATTCTTTTTAAATTCAATTGTTATTGTTTCTAAATGCTTCACATCTCCATCTACTGCTAAATCAATTTTTGTGTTTGTTGACCCTACTTCTACTATAATTTTTTCCATAAAATTTCTCCTTAAATTAATACTCTTTTAAATCATATTTAATAAGTTTTTCTCCATCATACTCAAATTTAACTGTAAAAAAGCTGTTATCCTTTTGTAGCTTTTCTACGAAAATTTTGTCTCCTTCCCATGTATTTAATTTTGTGATTTCATCCTTAGCAATCCACTGAAGATCTCCTTCGTTACATTCTATTAAACTACCGGTAAAAACTTTAGATGTAAAAACGTACATATACTCAGTTTCCCAACTAGTAGAAACATAAGTTACAATACACCTTAATTTATATGATTTTAATTCTAAGCCTGTTTCTTCTTTTACTTCTCTTACAATACATTCTTCTGGACTTTCACCTTCTTCAAACTTGCCACCTATTCCAATCCATTTATCTTTATTAATATCCTTTTTCTTTTTAGTTCTATGTAACATTAAATATTTTCCGTCTTTTTCTATATAACAAAGTGTTGAAAGTATCATATTATTCTTCTCCTCTCATTAATCGATTTTCAACTTGTTTTATCATGCCTTATATTGAAAATCTATATTTCATAGACCTACTCCGATTTTAACTTTAATAATTCATTTTTCTTAACAAAGCTAGCAATATCATTAATAATTTTTTCTTTAAAAATAGGTCTATCATTTTCTATAAAGAAATCTGCAATTGTTTTTTCTCCTTGTTGTATTAATTTGTTTATTCTGTCATCTTCCAATAATTTCTGATTTTTTATATCACTTGCATCTATTGATCCTTCTTCACAGTATATTTTACTTTGTATATCAGCTTCTAATTTATCTATCATTTTAGCAAATTTAGACTCTTTTGTTTTCATTTCTTCAAATTCCTCTATTAATTCAATGTATTCTTCACTTTTGCTTAAATCTTTTAATACTTCTTCAACCGCTATTTTTCCTAATCTTCTTTTTTCTTCTTTAGAAATCTTATCAAAAGGTGTTAAATCTCCTATTTTTATCTCTTCAATTTCATGTAATACTAACATCATTATTGCTTTGTTTAAATTTATATCCAAATCGAATTCTGAATCAATTGCAATTGCTAAAATACAAGTTCCATATATATGTTCTGCTACACTCTCAACTCTGTCTCTTTCAATATTCCATACTTTCCAACCACTTCGAATTTTATTTTTTAACTCTGTTGCCAATAAATAGAACTTTAATAAATTTTTTATTTTATTCTCTTTCATCATTTTATCTCCATTCATTTTCCACATTTTATCACAGTTAGATTTAATTATCAATTCAAAACCAAAAAACTTATCTATTGACATAGATAAGTCATAGATAAGTTTTTTATTTAATCAATTGTAGTAGCAGTTCTTCCTGTTCCCAATACATTTTCTTGTATTGACCTCCAAGTATTGCAACCTATTATTCCATCTACGGCTAACCCTCTACTAGCCTGGTAATTTCTTACTGCATTATAGGTATTAGCTCCAAATATTCCATCTAATGAACCTGCTCCAAACCCGAGTGTATTCAATCCATCTTGTGCTATCAAAACATATACACTTAAACTTCCTCTTTTTAAAAATGGATATCCTCCTGTACTACAAGCTGGTGGTTTCTGTCTTCTATCAAAGTGTACCCAAGTTGGAGATATGCTAACAGGCTCCACATAGCTCCATAAGCCAGAATTTTGTGCACTAGTTCTTAATGCTGCTCTTTGAGCATTTGTCCAACCTTGCCCTACATCAAAAGCTGTTCCTGCATAATGTTGTGATTGACCAGAGTGCCCACCTTCCCAACTTCTTCTAAAAGCATATCCAACTGGAATTGGTGCACCATACAATGCTCTTTGAGAATTCCAAGAAGTCATTGTCTTTTTGGTAGTCCAAAGAGTATCACTTCTACTTGCACCTCTAAATTCTCTTACTGTTAAAGTTCTATTTACATTATAAGGCATAGCCTCTGATAAATCTCTGTAGTATGTTTCCATTCTATCTGTATCATTATTATATACTATAATTTTTGCCATAAAAATTCCTCCTATCAATAATATTTTATGTAAATCTTGCTGCAAAGTGTTAAAATTATTGTGCAAATTTAAACTTTTTTTCTGTTAATTAGTATATGTTTTTTATATACTAAATTTTAAGTTGTAAAATATCAAACATTTCTTTACATTTTTTTTACTATACTATATAATTATTTCAAAATAATTTATTTTTTTACAAGGGGATTTTTATGAGAAGAAATTTTAGTTCAATATTTGTATTTTTTATAATTTTAATCTATATTTTACCTATAATTTTTTCGTTTTTTTCAAGTCTTATGGAAGACTCTGGCATTAATCCTTTTGACTATGCTAGGATTACTGATGTAGATTATAAAGCTACATTAGTTGATGAACCTGGAAGTGACGGAAAAGTTGTAATAACGGAAAGATTAACCTTTGATATTCACGCATTTTCCAAAAGCAATCCTTTTTGGGAACTTTGGCGAGACTTACCAGAAAGCTACATTGATGGTGTAAAAGTAGATTATAAAGTAAACTCTGTAAAACAAATTCTTGCAAATGGTACAGAAATTGTATATAGAGAAAGTCCAAGACTGTATTGGGAAGATTCTGATTATACAGATACTACTGGTAGATACGGTCCTAAAAAATGGTATCATAGTGAAGGTCCATATAGTGAATCAGCTAGAAGATATGAATGTGTATTCTTTTATGTAGAACCTTTATATCGTGGAGATGTAACTTTTGAAATTGAATACGAGATGAATAATGCAGCTCTTCGCTATAGAGATTGCTCTGAATTATATCTATCACTTTACTCTGAAGAAACTATTAATCATCTAGAGTCTTACAAGGCTCAAATACTTATTCCAGAAAAAGATATGCCTAGTGCTGGAAACTATTCAGCTTATACTTATGGCACAAATTCTAATAGATTTCCTTTTACAGAGTCTGATAGTATTAATCCTGGATATCACACATTTTCATTTGAATTAGATAAAGACCAACTAAAATTCAGACCTTACAATGAATATATTGAATTTTCTTTAATATCATATGGTGATGATGCTCACACATTTACTGATTATGCTACTATAAACGACTACTTTTTCACAAATGCTTTAGATGAACTTAATCAAGAGCAATTAGAGTATGATGAAACAACTCAAATTTACAAAGATAAAAAACTTAAGGTCTTATATGTATGTTTAGGTATAAGCCTTTTAATAATTATATATTGTGCTACCAAAGATAAAAGAATGAGAAAAAAACATCTTTTTTACGAGCCAAGTATGAAGATAAAATATTTTAGAGATATTCCTAGTGACCTTGATCCCGTTTTTGCTTCTAATTTAGCTTTTTGTAAAGGAAAATCTCACAGAATTGATGCTGATGGCTATTCTGCTTTAATGCTTAGCTTAGTTAGAAAAGATTATATAGGATTAGAAAAAATAGATCCTAATGGAGAATGGCTTTCTAATAATGTTAAAATTATAGTAAAATACCAAAAATCAACAGTTTTTAATAATCTAGATAATTTGTATCAAGAAGAAAAAACTTATGAACCACTTACTCCAAATGAAGAACAGTATTTTAATTTAATTGTTAGACACTCTCAAGGCGAAGAACTTACAATGAATTCTTTTAGGACAAAGGTATCTTCTGATTATGCAAATACAAATAGCTTTGTTAATAATGTAAATAATTCAATAACTAACATTGGTGTAACAGAGGGATATTTTCAAAAGGCCGATTATACTGAACTAATGCGCCAGACCAGAGGTATAGCAAATAATTTTATAGTAATTGCTATAATCTTAATAGTTATAGTTAACTTTGTACTTTACCAAACTCGTTATGATTTTGCTTTCGGAGCTTTCTTCATTTTAGGTTTTACATTACTTCTTGGAGCTCTATATTTAAGAAAAATAGCTAAAAAATACATTTTACTTACACCTTTCGGTGAAGATGAATATGCAAAATGGAAAGGTTTGTATGACTTTTTAAATAGCGAAACTCTTATGAAAGAAAGAACAATAATTGAACTACCTTTATGGGAGCAATATCTAGTTTATGCTACTGCCTTTGGTATTTCAGAAAAAGTAATTGCTGCTTTAAAAATAAGATGCCCAGATATGTCATCTAGTGCAATGTTAAGTAACCCTTACTACACTTCTAGAAACTTTATTTATACTTCTCATAGTTTTAGAAGCGCTGTTCGTTCAGCCTCTTATTCAGCTGGAGGTGGCGGTTATGGAGGTTTCAGTGGTCACGGTGGCTACGGACGGAGGCGGTCGTGGCGGTGGCGGTGGCCGGTGGAGGTCATTAAAACTCAAACTATATACTTGTTACAAATACTTATTATATATTATAAAAAGGAATGAATTTAAATTCATTCCTTTTTTGTATCTTCTAAATAAAAAAATCTTTTACTTGTAAATTAGAAAAATCTATATCTAAAGCTTTTTCTAATTCTTCTTTTTTTAAAGTTTTAAAAATAGTTTTGGAAATATATTTTTCTGCTAATTTCAAAATATACTTATAATCTTTTATATCATCTGGAAAATAAATTCCTCCCATATTTTTATTTTTTATCATCCAACAAGTTGCTGCTAAAGCCGACATTGCTACTGGAGTAATTGTTGGAGTTTGCCAATATGAAGTTTTTTTGTCTTTATATAAATAAGAAAGCTCTACTCTATTTCCTACCCAAACTGGTGAAAATTTTTCTCCCAAAAGCAAAGCACCCACATATTCTGTTCCTCTACTTATTTTTTCTTTATACACTATTTCTGCATTCTTAGGATAAATATATCCTCTTATTATAGTATTTCCATCTTTATCTTCTGTATCTAACGGCTTATTTATATCTGGTTCTGGATAAGAATTTACTTTTGCTTTACTAAAATATTCTTTTGCCATATCGCATGGAGAATACAAAAATAAAACTGTAGGTCTATACACCAAATTTCCATTTTCTCTTACTTCTAAACTATTTGCTATAGTTATTGTTTCTTCATGTGGTACTAAAAAGCCTTCAAACTTTCCATTTGGATAATATGTATTACACTTTTGCTCTACTGCTAATTTTTTAAGTTCTAAAAAACCTGCTGTATAATCTATAAACTTGCATTTATCTTCGAAATCTATCTTTTCGTTTGTTCCAATATTTATTGTTGCTTCACTAAGCATTTCAAAAAAGAAAGAATCTATACACCAAGTATTGAATAAGGTATCTTCCTTATATTGCTCATTAATTTTTTGTAAATCTATATCATTTATATGTATTTCTTTTAATCCAATTTTATATGCTAATTCATTAAATTTATTTTCTTTTATTAAATTCTTAAATTCTCTATTTTTTTTAAACTGTGTGTTTACTATATATTCTAAACCAGCTTTTACAAAATGAGAAACCAATCCTGGATTGTTTCCATGTTGTAATACAATTGGAACCTTATTTATATTCTTTAGATTTTTGTATTTTTCTTTCATTTGATTCTTTTTTTTATTTTCTTCTAAAATGCTATACCAATTTTCTGGCCAGTCTGCTTCGCCAGTATTTATATACATAATATTTTTATTTGCACACCAAGCACAGATATCTTTGGTTCCTACTGTGTCAGCAAAGTCTATAAGTATATCTCCGCTATTTAAATATTTTTCAAAAACTTGTTCAAAATTTTCTTTATTTACCTCTTCTGTAATAAAGTTTGCTACCATTCCTCCCATATTTATATAAGCTTCAAATTCCTGTTTGTCTCTAGTTACAACATAATATTTATTTTCATTAAATTTTATTTCTTTACAAACTTTTTCGTAAAAACTTTTGCCTACTGCACCAAAGCCAAATTGTACAATATTTCCATCAAATTTTACCATCTTTTCTCCTTAAAATTTAAAAATCTTTCTCATAAAATTTCTTAATTTTAACCTTTTTTGGCTCTTCGTAACCATTACTAAAAAAAATATCAAGTTTCTTTTCTTGAAATTTATATAAAATTTTACTCAAATCTTTTTGAATTTTATCTCCTATTACAATTATTTTATTAATTCCATTTTTAAAAAAATATTTTTCAGTTGGCAAATCTTGAGCATATATATCCCAACTATTATCAAAAACAGTCTCATTCATCTTAAACCTATTTAATCTATTCGTATCTAGTAAAAAAGCTGGTGGTGCTGATAATTTTATGTTTAATTTTTTTAATTCTAAAGCACCTCTTACTAAACCTAATTTTATAGAAGTATTGTCGACAGTTGCAATTGAGCCTCTTTGTTCTTCTGTTCCATTATAAACTGGAATTGGTCTATAACCCAGTTTAGCAAAAGCCAGTCCTTCTTTTATACTATCGTTTCCGTGGAAGGTCTATAATTAATGCTGTATTTTCTGAAAATTTGAATTCTTTTATTTCTGGTATTTTAAAATTACTAACTTCATAAAGTTTTAAATTATCATCAATATTGATAAATGGAACAGGTCTTACCCACCCGAGTCCAATTTGCTTCTTCTGGTGCCCATATTTTAAAAATTTCTTTTCCAGTCACTATTTGCTCCTTTCTATCAAAACAGGAATATCTGCTGCATTTGAATCTATTCTTGGAAGTTCACTTATTCTAGCATAGTATCCTGAAGCCTTTCCATTAATACAATAAGAACCTAAACAAACATGATATTTTTCTCCAGCCTCTCCTGCTATGGTTTTACTAAAAAACTTCTTTTGAGCTAAATATTTTTTTGGATGCTTTTTTACATCAGTAATAATTCTCTCGTACTCATCATCTACGCAAGCTTCTTTTATAGAAATTTTTTCACCCACTCTACCACAAGCTGGTTTATATATATACCCTTCTTTATTTTTTACAGCATTTACTTCTAAAGTCTCTGGTAGCAACTTTCTCCATGTTTCTAAACTCAAACCGTTTTTTTCTAGCACATCCCAAACTAATGGAAATCTTTTAGTTTGAGCAAATATTGCTATAGGATGATTGCAAGAAGGTGTTACTGTATCAAAATATCCTTGCCAATGCTTTGGTTTAATTTCAATTAACCACTCTAAAGGAGTAAATCTAATTATTCCATCCACCTTACCAGCATTTCCAGATAAAATACTATAAGCTTCTTTATCTTTAAATCTTAAATGATCGGCTGCAGCATATATAACATTAAATCCATTTCCTTCTAGTTTATCTCCTAAAAATTGCATAACTTGTCTATCATCACTAAAACATGTACAATGTACAAGCATAATTGTTCCTTTTGGTGAAACTTTTTTTGTAATTTCTTTTATTAAAGCTTCTCCAAAATTTTTAAAGTAATAATTTTCAGCATCTAGAACTTCCATAGCAATTTGAGGCATTATAGAAGCTTCTGCAAAACCTCCAGGAACATCACTATTTACTTCACTTATTACCCATTTATTTTCTCTAGTAAAATGAAAATCGTATCTAGTAAGACGGATATGTTTACTTGCATCATAATTGCTCATATTTTTTAGCTCAGTATATATTTTTTTAGGTAATGCTAATGGTTTTGCAAACTTTAAATTCTTATTTAAAAACTCTTCTGTTGCTTTAGTTTCTTGCTCTAATTTTTCTGTTAATTCTACTAACTCTTTATCTTCCTCTTCTGTAATAACTAATGCATATTTTGCAATGGTATTATTATCTAAAAATTGAGGATCCCACTTATACGCTTTAAACATAAGATCTAATCTATAATCTTTATATTTTTCTTTAGGTATAGCGACTAATCTCATAAAATCCTCCTCTTTACTTTTTTGTATAATTTTCCGCTTTATTATCTGCCTTCTACTTTTCTTGATGTTTTGTCCATTCCCTTAATATCCAGAACAGGATTATTCTTCATGCAAATTTGTAATTTATTCTTCATTCCTTCTATTAATTGCTTTTTCTTAAAAGGATCTTCTAATACATCTTCTAATGCAAATAATGTATATGCCATAGAGTCATCATATTTCATACCTTGAGTTTTGCTTGCTAAGTAATAATCTTTTGCTACTATGTCACTAATTGATGTATAATAACAATCATTTAAAGCTGCTGCCAAAAGTGAATTGTAACTTTTAGCAATCTTTGTAATTCTCCCATCTATTCCTATATATTCATCTGATGTAGGCTCTTTTGCATACATAATGTTTCCATTAATAGTATTTAAAAAAGGACTTACACTTTTAGAGCCTTCAAACAATCTTGGATTTCTTTGTTTTATTCTTTCTATTGCTGTAATCACATTTCTTGTTTCGATTGGATTATCAGACAAGTAAAACACAAATTTTTCTGGTCTACTTTTCTTTTGCATCTGTGTATCTGAATCAAATTTAAAATAATAAGAATCTGTATTTTCTAATTCTTTTAATAATTCATTTGCAAGTACAGCAACATTTTCTCTCTTACAATTTAAATACAATCTATTTACTGTTTTTCCGTTCTTTCCTTTCAATATGTGGTAAAAATCAACTTCTCCATTTCCGGATTTTTGCTCTTTTATACTATATCTTCTATCTCTTCTTATTTTATTTAAAACAATCTTCTCGTTTTCTGGATTTTTTCCGGGATTCTTTTGATCTTGCAATCCTCCCAAATCAGTTAATGCACCATAACTATTAATATTATCATTGTTTTTTCTTCTATATAATAATGCCATTAAATATTGTTCTATCGCACTTTCAAGAGTATTTGGCTTTATTTGATAATTAATTTTATATTTTTCAATTGTCTTTGGTATATCTGTATTTGTTTTTGGCATATTTAGGTCTACTTTTGTAATATTTGTATTTTCATTTTTTTCCGGTGCATTTAACATTTTAGGTTTTGTTCCAAATATTCTATCTTTAATTTCCTTTAACTTTTCAAACCATCCCATAATTTTCTCCTAATAATTTTTTCTTATGTTTTTTTAAACTTCCATTTTTATTTTCTTTAGCATTTCTTCAAAATCTCTAAATTGATAATTAGAATATTTATTTATCTCTTCTCTATTACCATCTGAATATTTATCGTATATAACAGCAACCTCTATTCCAGCATTATTTGCTGCCTCCACTCCTATAAGTGAATCTTCAATAATTAAGCACTCTTCCTTTTTTACATTAAGCTCTTTTAATATTTTATAATGAACCTCAGGATTAGGTTTTAATTCTTTTACAGCACCTTTAGAATATATAAGTGTAAAATAATCTTCAAAATTTGCCTTATTTATAATATTTTTATTTTCAGTTTTATAAACATTTATTGTAAAATCATTTGTTGTACTTGCTATAACTAATTTAAAACCTTTATCTTTTAAAAATTTTAATACCTTTTCTGCACCAGGCTTATAATCAACTACATTTTTTAAATATTTTTGAGCAATTTCATATCTAATCTTTTTTATTTCCTCTTTAGTCATATTAGAAGAATATTTTTCTTTTAGAAAACCACAATATTCTAAATAAGTATCCTCACTTTTACTATATTTTTTTAATACATTATCCCTTTGTTTTCCTATATCTTCATCCTCTGCTGATTTATTACAAGTTTCTTTAATTAATTCTACATCAATTGCATTCCATATTCCTATAGAATCAATTAAAGTTCCATCTAAATCAAATATAATAACCTTTTTATTTTCTAACATATATAACTCCTATTTTAAATTTTTAAAACCATTTCTACTCCACAACCACATTGGTGTATGAATATCAATTGGTTTATATCCGTGTATCTTTTAAAATTTCGTTCCATCTATCTATAACTATTAGTTGAACATTATTTGAATTTAACTCTTCTTCATTTATAAGACCTAATTTATAACTTGCTTTTACTACATGAGTATCTGGTGCTACCGTTAATTTTTCGATATTATTAAATCTTATATCAGTATATTGATATAATACATATAACCAATAATTACAAATTTTATTACCAGATAAATATGGAAATTTTGCTTTATTATCTTGTTGTATATACTTTCTTATTTTTTCAACATCATTATTATTTATTTCAAAAATTTTTCTAATATCACCATCAAATAATTCATTAAAAGTTTTACAAAGTTTAACCCAAATTTCTACTTGTTTATTGGGTTGTAAGGCAACTCTATATTTTACTAAAGCCTCTTTTACTTTTTCAAAATCACTATTTTCTACTTTTCTTGTATTAAAAACAAATCTTGTTTCTTCGTCTTTCCAAGTTTTATTTGCACCTTCCCATAACTTATAGGAATTTCTTTGATAGTTCAAAGCCATTGGTAAAGTGAAATAATTGTAATTTTCTAAAGAATTCCTATCTAAATTAGGGTTTTCATCCTCTGGCATTATTTCGCCACCTAATAAACCTTTTTTGTACATACAGACTAGTTTATCTACTTTTTCTAAAATATCTTTTTTATCATCCATATTTTTCTCCAAATTTCATAACTATTTAATTTATATCATATATCATAAAAAATAACAAATAAATATTAGCATATACTAAATTTATTTGTTATTTTTTTTTATATTTTCTATACTACAATTTCATCATAAATATATCTCTTAAAAAAGTTTCATTTACTGTTGTGGTTTTTACATACTCTAGTCCCAATTTCATTAAATTCTTTTTGCTTCCTATATTATCTGGATGTGCCATTGAAATAATATAATCAAACCCCATATCTTTTGCAAGTTTTGACTGTAATTGTATTAATTTATACATTATTCCATTTCCTCTATACTCTGGTAAAACCAGATTTCCACCTAACTCGCATACTTTGTATCCATTCAAATCCAATATATCAATATATTCTTGTAAAAAGTCTTGCCTAATATATAATTGAGCCATACCAACTAATTTATCTCCGTCATATGCACCATGTAAGGGTGCGTAGCTTTTATCATATAATTGTTCTAGTTCCCAATCTGCATAGGGAATAAAAAACTGTGGATTTTCTAGCCCACCTAAAACAGTTTTAATTAAATCTCTTAATTGTTTTTCGTCTTTTTTCTCAATTTCCTTATAAATTAAATCACTCATTTTTTATATCTCCTTTACTTTAATATTTTTTTTAAATCTTTTGCATAAGTTTTTAATCTTTGAAAACAATTATAAGCATTTTGTACTTCATCTTTATTTATACTAATATATCCTCTCTCTTTACTTCCTTCTGGTAAGTCAACTATTAGAGTGTCTGTATCTATTCCATCCCAACCACTTCCAACAATTTTTAATAGTTCTGGTTCTTTTTTACTGATTTCATCATAATCTACAAACATTGTATTTATATTGCTTTGCATATAAATTTTTAAAGTTTTATTATTTTTAAATTCTTTTATCTTACTTTTACTAAATATAAATATTCTCTCTAAATTAGCTCCCCTATTAGCAGCCTCTAGGTTAATCACTCTAAAATTCATCTCTGCTGGCTCTTCTGTCCATTCATCTTCAAGCATAGTAGAAGCAGACCACATATAAGAATTTTTATTTAAAGAATTAAAGTATCTATTTATAAATTTATAAAATATTCCTATTTCTAAATTTTTAGTTCTTCCATTAAAATCAAATTCTAGACACCCGCCATCTGTTTTAATAGACATTCCTGTTGTATTTTTAAAATTTATTAATAAATCCATAGCATCTTCAGCAATTTCTTTGTAATTTATTAATATATTAGCCTTAATATTCGAAGTTATATCTATCGAATTTATTCTAAGACCTATATGCTTTTTTAATTCATCTGACATTTTCTTTTCTAACTTTTCTTCTGTATTTTCCAAACTATTTATAAGAACAATAGAGGATTCACAATTCATCTTTTTTGAAAATTCTTTAATAAAGTATTTTTTATTTTCTAATTCTTCATTATTTAATCTTTTTAAATCAATAATAATTAATCCATCATAATATTTTTCAGATCCTATTAATACTTTTTCTAATACTTCTTTATTTTTATATGAAATATTCCATATATTCATTGTTTCTAATTTTTCTTTATCTATATTTTTCCCACTATACATTGCATCAACAATATATCCCTGTTTAGTTAAAATAGGAATTAAAGAATATCCTATTTCATTATTTATATTTACTATCATAATTCTTCTTTGTGTATTTATATATTTTGAAATTTTACTTCTTTTATCTGAAGGTTTTATAGTATCTTCTGGAATAAGCCATACCATTCCATTTTTTACAGCACCATTTATTCTATTTTCTTTGCATAATTTAATTATTCTTCTTTCTGATATTTCCCATTTTTCAGAAAATTGTTTGGCTGTTAAAAACCCCATTTTCTCCTCCTTTTTATATTGTACTTAATTCAGAACAACACATTTATATTTAGATATTATACCATTCTCAGAACAATGTCAATATTTTTCTTTAAAAAAAAAAGAGTTTCTATATTTTAGAAACTCTCCTATTTAGCATTTCTAACCATCATAGCATGAAATTTATTTATATTGTTTTCCATTTTTTCAAATTCATATAATTTCTCAAATCCATTTTTCTCATGTAATTTTAAAGAGGCTATATTGGTTAAGTCTATACAACTATACATTGTAAAATCACTATATTTATTTGTTATATATTCCATTAATTTATTTGCAATTCCTCTTCCTGAATATTTCTTATCTGTAACTATTTCCCATATATATAAAACTTTTTCTGGCATATTTACTATTTTATTAGGAAATTCATCCTTTTCACAAAAATCTCTTCCTAAATACAATATAACATATGCCATTGTTGTTTCATCTTCTCTCCAAACTAGCTGATGCATATTCTTATCTGTTATTGCTAATTGATTACTCTCATAACTTATATAACCACTATTATTTTCTTTCCATATTCTCTGTATATCTTCCAGATAATCATTCTCTACTATCATTTTACACCTTCCCATATTTTACACTTATTTCTCAAAAAGTACTTGTAACTCTATATATTATGGACATTCCTCTACTACTTTTATAATTTCTTTTCTAAGCCATACCTCTTTACATTCTAAATAATACTCTACTATATCCCCTTTTAAAATATCTTTAACCTCTTGTAATAATATATTATTTGAAGCTACAATATAACTTTTTCCTTCTTTTAAGCATATTAAATTTAATATCCATTCGTTCCCAAATTTATTTAATGTGTTAAATATTAAATCTTTATTCTTCAAAAAATTGTGTTTATTCCATATTGTTAGTTGAGAAATAACACTTGGTAATCTTTTACTTATTACTCCTATTTTAGTATCATTTTCTAAAGCTGTTTTTAAATCTTTTTCTATAAGCTGCTCACAATCCATAAAGTATTTACTAGCATAATCACCTAATTCACCAGATATCTTTTCCAATTTTTTATATGCTATTACGTCTCTATTGTTTGTTATCTTTGCTTTTAAATTTAAAGTATTGTCTAAAATTCCTGACATCATTAAATAAGCAATATCTTTTGGTATTTTATCCTGCAAATTTTCTTTTTCATATAATTCAAAAATTATGGTTACTGCAGCACCAATAAATTCAATTTTTGAATTTTCTCCTAATTTTTCATTCCAATAACTTTCAAAACCAGTATGATGATCTATTATTTCTGTAATTTTATTTTGTTTTACAATGTTATCAAAAAAATTTTTATCAGATACATCAATTACAATAAATTCATCATCTTCTTTTGGTTCATATTTATCCAATTTCACATCTAAATCTAACAAATTTTGAGTAACACTTTCATTTAACTTAGCAGTACTAACAGCCTTGCTATTTATTCCTTTTAAAGCTAATAAATGTCTATATGCTATGCAACTTGCATAAGCATCAATATCTATATATCTACTTCCAGATGTTATAATTTTCATTTTTTAATCTCCTCTTGAACTTTAGTGGCAGTCCTCAAAGTTCAATTTTTTCTTATATTTTTATTCTTACTATCCTCATATAGTTTACAAGCTTTATCAATTATAGATATATCTTTTATATCGTTTTCTTTTATTTTTTTGTAAACTAAATTCATATCTAAATCTTTAATATTTTCAATAATTAAGTCTGATGAAGTATATGCAAATGGATGAATCCATTTTTCAATAAACTTTCCCATTAAAGTAATATTCTTTCTACAGTATTCTGTATTTTCTGGAATTACAGTAACAACATATTTTTTATAATATTTTGCTATTAAGATTTCTTGAGAGGTGCCAATCCCCGTTTTTTCTTCAGCATTTACAATTACTAAATCACAGTTTTTAATTAAACTACAATCATGTCCATAAACCATTTCAAAATTTGCCTCGTCTAAATCCTTGTCCATTGGCTCAACAAATGAAATCTCTTCTTTATTAAAACCACTATTTAAAATATGATTTTTATAAATAGATCTCCAATCTTCACAAAACTCATCATCTTGCTTTGCTACTTTACCTGCTAAATAAATTTTCATCTTTTCTCCTTTTTTAATTTTGATGCATCCTCAAAGTTCACTCTTCCTGTTTTTTAAATGTATTTCCAAAACATCAATTAATTCTTTTACATATTCAATAGCAAATCTTTGTGATATTTTTGCTGGAGTATTATCATACTCTTTATATATCATTTTATTAGTACTTTTGTCTATACCATTTCTTGCTGATGTTGCTCCATCTTCTTCTGTTTGTGTAACTTCATTATTTGAAATTACTCTAAATCCAATACATTTAATATTAAGTCTATCAGATATTGTATATACAGCAATACTTTCATTATCCTCACTTATAGTATTTTTCTTTTCCCTAATCCATTTTATTCTATCAACTTCTCTATCAAATATATCACCACTACCTAATATTCCGTAAAATATTTTAGCTTTTTCCGTAGTCTTCATGTTTTTTGCAACCTCTATTAAATCTTTTGCTCCATTAATTTCAACTGATCTATTATCAAACTTCCATTCAAATGGATTTGAACCTTCATCTTTATTTCTTACGCCTGTTACAAAAGCATTTATATTAACGCATTTTTCTCCCACTACAATATCATTTCTATGTATATAATCCACATGAGCTCCAGCTATTCCCTGATTTATTATAGCTATTGGATTATATTTTTGTATTGCAATTAAAGTTGACATACTAGCATTTATAACTCCAACTTGTGTTTCTGAAATAATTAATGGATATTCATTTAATTTACCTATGAAAAATTTAAATCCTTTAATAATTTCTTCTTTTTCAATATCTATTAGCTTTAATAATTCTTCAATCTCCATTTCCATAGCGCCTTGTATAATAATTGGCTTCTTATTTTCTAACATATTTTTCTCCTATTATATTTGTAAATTCTTCTATTTTTTCTCATTTCCATTTATTTTTTTTATTAAATTTTGCTACTTTATATGCTTCATCATATCCTTCTATTGTCATTTCTCTTCTAAAATTTACAGTTTATGAACCTGTTGACTCATAATGTTTAACTCCTATTTTCCATACAAGTATACAAGGAATTAAAAATAAAATTGTAAATAAAGGAAGAATTCCAAAGTACCAATTATCAGCCTTTCCAAATAAATATAAAACAGGATAATAATTAACTAATCCAAAAGGAACTATAAATGTAAAAAATATTCTAAACCATTTTGCATAAATATCTATTGGATATTGTGCTACCTTTTTTCCTCCTTCAGATAATATATTCATAAATTCTAGCCCCTGAATAGTCCAAAAACAGAAAGAAGCTTTTAATATAAAAATTCCCAAAAATATTATAAAACAACCTATATTCATTAACACAAATACAAATACTTTATATAAATTCCACTCAATATTTAAATTTGTAAGAGAAATTCCTATTACTATTAAGCATTGTAAAATCCTACCTATCTTAGATAAATCAAATTCTGTACAGGTTGATTGCATTAAAGCATTTTGTGGTCTTATTAAAATCCTATCAAATTCTCCGTTTTTGATAATATTTTCAAAATGATCTAGCCCTCTTAAAAACATTTCGCTTATTGAGAAATTTAAAAATACCATTCCAAATAAAAAAGCAACTTCATAAAAAGTCCAATTTCCAATTTGCTCAAACTCTTCGAATAAAAAATATACAGAAATTGTAAGCAAAAATGTTATTAAAAAACTTCCTATTACAGATACTATAAATGCTTTTCTATACTCTAATTGCATTTTTATTAACATAAGTATAGTTTTGAAATATACCTTCATTTCTATCTCCTAACCACCTTGAATAACTACTTTTTTTAGTCTCTTATTTGTAATTATTGTACCACTAATTGTAATAAGCAATAGCCATACTATTTGCATTATTATATACATTCCAGAAGTACTTAAATTAATACTTCCTGTATATATTCTAAATGGTAAATCTGCAGCTAAACTAAATGGTAGCATATAGCAAAGTTCTTGCCAAAATTCTGGCATTAAAGCTATTGGTACAAAAGTACCTCCAAAGAACTCAACTATTGCATAAAATATTGAGTTTGTCCCTTTTGATGACATTGTATAAAACAAACTTATATAAAAAATATTCATTATAGCTGCCATTAGGGCTATTGCTAAAAATAATGCTATTATAAATAAAATAAATTCTAAAAGTCCTGCTGGAGCATTTAAAGATAATCCTGCTGGTAAAAATGGTGCTATAATTAGTATTGGTATACTTTTTAAAAATCCACCAGCCATTTTATTAGCTAAAGTTTTAAAAAACCACATCCAATATATATTTGTAGGCTTGCATAATTCATACGAAATATTTCCTTTTTCAATCATATCTCTTATTTCTACATCTGTAGAAGCACTTATTATAGAGTAAAAAGCTTGCTTTAACCATACATATGATATTAATTGTTCTAATGAAATATTGTTTGAAGTTGTAGCTTTATAAAAAGCTTGAAATATAAGTATTTGCATTATTGCCCAAAAAAATTGTGTAAACATTCCTCCTATTGCTGCAGCTCTATATTGCAAAGCAATATTTAACCTTAACTTAAAAAAAGATAAATATTTTTTCATTTTTAGTCCTTTATTTATATTTTCAATTCTTTATATAATTTTGCAATTACATCATCTGTTGACATATCCTCTATATTTATATCTACAATATCTACTTGGCTCGTAAGTTCATTTAATATGTCCGCCATATTCTCATCTTTATGTTTTAATACCAAACTTGCACTTTCTTCTGTCTGCTCAAGAATTTTTGCTTCTTTTATTTTTATTTTTTTATCTGTATATTTGAATTTAACATTTATTTTCATTTTATCTTTATATTTACTTTTTATTTTTTCTAAGCTTCCATCGTATAAAATTTTTCCTTTTCCAATTAAGATAATTCTGTTTGTTAAAGCCTCTATATCCTGCATATCGTGAGTTGTAAGTATTATTGTTAAATTAGTTTTTTCATTTATTGTTTTTATGCATTTTCTAAGCGATAATTTTGATACTGCATCTAAACCTATTGTAGGCTCATCTAAAAATAATATTTTGGGATTATGTAATAGAGCTGCTGCTATTTCGCATCTCATACGCTGACCTAAACTTAATTGTCTCGTTGGAATATTTTTTATTTCTTCTAAATCCAAACTCTCAGTTAATTCTTTTAACTTTTGCTCATATTCTTTCTGAGGAATATTATATATATCTTTTAAAAGCTCAAAAGAATCAATTGGTGGAACATCCCACCATAAACCTGAACGCTGACCAAATACAACACCTATATTTTTAACATATTTTTTTCTATCTTTCCAAGGTATAAAACCATCTATTATGCATTCTCCTGAAGTTGGAACTAATATACCACACATTATTTTAATAGTTGTTGATTTTCCAGCACCATTTGGTCCTATATACCCCACAATTTCGCCTGGTTTTATATCAAAACTAATATTATCTAAAGCATTTATTGTTTTATATTCTCTTTTAAAAAATGACTTTATTGCATTTTTCATTCCTGCTTCTCTTTTTGAAATTTTAAATTGTTTTGATATATTATTTAATTTTATAATACTTTCTTCCATTTTTTCTCCAAAATTATATTCTTCTACTTTAGATTAATTTTTCTCTTAATTTAGCCCCTACATAATCTATTCTTAAGAATATACTATCTTCCTTCAGTATCACCATTATCTGTTGGATATAATTTTTTTAATTTTTTTCTGAAAAATAGGCTACCTACCTTACTATTTCTTACCTCTTCAGCAAAACTCAAAGATTTCATTAACATCTTTTCTAATTCAGTATTATCTTTTTTCAATTCAGCATATCTAGATTCAAGTTCAAGCATTTTGCTTTCGTAAGGAGATAATCTCTTTTTATTATTTTCATCTTCTCTAGAAATACTATCTGAATCTGAACTTGTATCCTCACTTTTTTCACTCAATGTTTTTAATCTTCTTCCAAAAAATATATTACCTACTTTGCTTCTTTTTACTTCCTCAGCAAAATTCAATGTCTTTTCTAACATTTTTCTTTGTCTTTCATTTTCTCCTGTTACTTTATCTATACTACTTTCAAGTTCAGAAATAGGACTAATATATCTTTCTATGTTTTCTTCTCTAATATCATCTCTATTAGTACTCTCATATTCTCCAATTTTTTTATCTACAAGTTCACCTTTATTATCTAAAAAATAAATAGCTTTAGTAATTTTATACATTTTATAAGGTTCACCAACTTGATAATCCATTGCAGCTTCAACATTCGTATAGCTTTCTGAAATTTCTTCTACTTCTAAATTATCTTCGTTTTCTTTCTTTTTTATACGAAATTTTGGACCATCAGAAGCGTGTCCAGCTTGATTTTCACGAACACGAGAACTTAATATATTTCCATCTTTTTCAAAATGAACAAAAAATCCATTAGGTCCATATTCTGAATTATTTACATCAAATTTCTCGTTTATAAAAGATGATTGTAAGATTAAATCAGTATCTAATCCATTTTCCTCTAAATATTTTTTTAATTCTAACATGTTTTGTTCATTCATAATAAATATCTCCTTTTATTTTATTATTATTTTAATATTTCTTCCATTAAAATTCAACTATAATATCTATTTAGATTTTTCTGTTTTTTCTTCTCTTTGCCTCTGTGGTTTCATACTTATTTCTTTTACTGCTACAATATCTTTTTCAAAATCCTTTCCTTCTTCTAAATTTTCTGGTACTACCAACATATATGGAAGAGTAGCATTTCTTTCTAATGATAGATATCCATTAAATTTTTTACCTCTTGAATTTTCATATTTATCACTTCTTATTGGTTGATTCATAATTTTCTTTTTCTAAACTCTCCTAATATTTTCTTATTTATTTTTCTCTATTTCATCTTTAAGAATTTTATTTACAAATTCCCATCTATTTTTAATAAATTGTTCTTTTTTTACTAAATCATCAATTTCTTTCCATGTTGCCCATTTTACATCTGCTACCTCATCTTCTTGAAATTTCATTTTAGAAATATCATAATCACATTTTAGAATATATGTATCAACCCAAACATTTCCTGTTCTAAACTTTGTAATTAACTTCAAATTATTTTCATCAAT
>CALXPP010000015.1 GCA_944390345.1 uncultured Clostridia bacterium | reverse complement strand
TACTTTGAAACAGCATATAAATTTGTGTGTGGATTTAAAAACTTAGGAGAAGAATATATATTGTCAGCAAAAGTACATTTAGATGAAAGTACCCCACATATGCATTTAATATATTTACCAGTTGTTCACACAATAGATAAGAAAAGTGGAAAAGATATAGAAAAATTGTGTTGTACAGACTTTTGGAAAGGAAAGAATAGTTATAAGGTGCTACAAGATAATTTTTATAAATATATAACAAGAGCAGGTTTTGAATTAGAAAGAGGAGATACAGAAGGTAATAAGCATATAAAGATAGAAGATTTAAAGAAAGTAACAAATTATGAAGTACAAAAATATGAAAAAGAAATAATAAATCTGGAACAAGAAATAGAAACAGAAGATATGGAGTTGCTAAAAAAAGAATACAAAAGAGTAATAAAGAAATTTAACACATTAGCAAAACAATATACAAAAGTAAAAGTAATAAGTGAAAATAGTGTAAAAAACTATGAAGAAGTAAAACAAGAAAATGAAAAATTGGAAAGAGATAATAAGAAATTAGAAAACAAAATAAATAGCTTAAAAAAGTATATAAATAAAACTTTTGAGTGCGTAAGTATCTTATTTGATTTTCCAATAGAGAGATTAAAAAGAATAGTAAATAATTTTGTAAGGAGGAACAAAGAAAATGATAAACAAAGAAACAGTGATACAAGAAATAAATAATAATAGAAAATTAAATTTTAAGGAGATAATGACTATTGAAGCAGTGAAAAAAGTAAATAATCCATTTAGAAATTGGACAGTACAAGAGGTTATGAAAGATTTAAGAGTAAGTGAAGCAACAGCAAATGCAATATTTAAAAGAAGTGACTTTCCATCAGTAAATATAGGAAAAACAAAAACAGTAACATTATTAGCATACTTAATATGGAAAATGGAGAGAAAAGAAAGCGAGGTTGATACAAATGAGTAAACATAGCAAAAGTCAAGGTTATATAACATTTAGAAATGATAGGAAAACTTGGTCTGTTAGATATAAGGAATTTAATATAGAAAAAGGAAAAAATATAACAAAGTCAAAAGATTTTAAAACAAGAGAAGAAGCAAAAAAATATTTAGATACAATAATGTATCAAAAGGAAAACCCACTATATATTGAACATAACGGAATACCATTTTGTGAAATGATGAGAGCAAATTTAAAATTAAAATTAGACACAAATCAGATAACAGAGATAACATATTATAGAAATTTACAAACAATTGAGCAAATAGAAAAATTTCCAATAGGTAGAGAAAGAATAGACAAAATTACATCAGATGAATTACAAGAATTTATGAATTATCATAAATATTTAAGCAATTCTTCAATAAATAAATTATATCAGCAATTAGGAACTACTTTTAAAGTTGCAATTAATAAAGGATATTTAATGAGAAACCCAATGATTAATGTATTGAAACCAAAAAGTGATAAGGAAGATAGAAAAGTAAGAGCATTAACAGTAGAAGAACAGCAAATGTTTACAGATTATCTATTAAATAAAGATATAAAAGATTGCAAGTATAAAAATGTATATTTAATTCAAATGTTTATGGGATTAAGAGTAAGTGAAGCCTTAGCACTTACAACACACGATATAGACTTAAAAGATAAAAAAATATATGTAAAAAGAACATTAACAAAAGATGAGTTAGGACACACAATAATGGGAAAAACAACAAAAACATATGCAGGAAAAAGAGTTTTACCAATACCAGAATATCTATTAGAATCAATAGTAGAACAAATGAGAATAGCAGATAAACAAAATAATAATGAAGAAAAATTATTATTTAAACCAGATTTTAAAAAATATACAGACAGAGAAAATGTAAATACAGAGCTTAAAAGAATATTAAAAAGGCATTTTGGAATAGAAGATATAACAACACATAGCTTAAGACATACTTATGGTACAAGATGTATAGAAAGTGGAATGGCACCAGTAGTAGTACAAAAATTAATGGGACATACAGATATACAAGTAACATTAAATACATATACATCTGTATTTGACAAATTTAAGGAAAAAGAGATAGATAAGGTAAATAAATATTATCTTGAAGAAAATATGCTAAATGCAGTTAAGCTTTTAAAAGAACAGCATACAAAAGATAATGATAATGAAATGGAATTATAATAAAGTCGTAAAAACTCGTAGTGTAAATGCATTACGAGTTTTTTTTGTGCCATTTTTAGCATTTGGCACAAAATTAAATGCCAATAAAAACACATTACCAAGAAATTTTTGGTAATGTAATTGCATTACCAAAATGAAAAATTTACTTTTTTTGGTAATGTGCTCGGTAATATAAACTGAAAAATTCCATAAAATTCTAAGAAAATCTAAAAAATGTTAAAAGTAAAAAAGGCTTATTTTAAGCCTTTTTCAGCTTTTTGTAGTTTTTTTGAGCAACAAAAAAATCCCATAAATTTGGGATTTTTGGTAGCGAGAGGGAGATTCGAACTCTCGACCTGCCGGGTATGAACCGGATGCTCTAGCCAACTGAGCTACCTCGCCATATAAAGATATATAAATTACATCAGTGATTAATATTATAAAGTTATTTTATCCATTTGTCAAGATAAAATAACAAAAAAATGTTGAATTTTTGGAAATAATTTTATATAATATTGAAATCATAATAGTGGAGGATTTATTATGGAAAATATATTAATAAGAGAATTGTTTAAAAATTCTGAAAAATATTATACAAAAGAAATTAAAGTATCTGGTTGGGTAAGAACTGTTAGAGATTCAAAAACCTTTGGCTTTATTGAATTAAATGATGGAAGCTTTTTTAAAAACTTACAAATTGTATTTGACAATACTTTAGATAATTTTAATGAAATATGTAAATTATCAATTAGTTCTTCTATTATAGTAACAGGAATATTTACAAAAACAGAAAATGCAAAACAAGACTTTGAGCTAAAAGCTACGAAATTAGATATTGTAGATGTATCAAATCCAGAATATCCACTTCAAAAGAAAAGACATACTGTAGAATATTTAAGAACAATAGCTCATTTAAGACCAAGAACCAATACTTTCAATGCAGTATTTAGAGTTCGTTCAGTTTTATCTTATGCTATTCATAAATTCTTTCAAGAGAGAGATTTTGTATATGTCCATACACCAATTATTACTGGTAGCGACTGTGAAGGCGCAGGAGAAATGTTTAATTTAAATACTTTTGATTTAAATAATGTACCAAAAACAGAAGATGGAGAAGTTGATTTTTCAAAAGATTTCTTCTCAAAACCTGCTCATTTAACAGTAAGTGGTCAATTAAATGTAGAAACTTATGCTTTTGCTTTTAGAAATGTTTATACTTTTGGTCCTACATTTCGTGCAGAAAATTCTAATACAGTAAAACATGCAGCAGAATTTTGGATGATAGAGCCAGAAATATGCTTTGCTGATTTAAAAGATGATATGGATTTGGCAGAAGATATGTTAAAATATGTTATAAAATATGTTTTAGAACATTGTCCAGAAGAAATGGAATTTTTTAATAAATTTATAGACAAAGATTTATTAAGTAGATTAAACAATGTTTTAAATTCAGATTTTGGAAGAATAACATACACAGATGCTGTTAAAGAATTAGAAAAACATAATAACGAATTTGAATTTCCTGTTTCTTGGGGAATAGATTTGCAAACAGAACATGAAAGATATTTAAGTGAGAAAATCTTTGGAAAACCTGTATTTGTTACAGATTATCCAACAGAAATAAAAGCCTTCTATATGAAGCAAAATTCAGATGGAAAAACAGTTGCAGCTGCAGATCTTTTAGCACCAGGTATTGGAGAGATTATAGGTGGAAGTCAAAGAGAAGACAATTTAGATATACTACAAGAAAAAATGAGAAAATTAGAATTAAATGAAAAAGATTATTGGTGGTACTTAGATTTAAGAAAATATGGTTCAGCACCACATTCTGGTTTTGGTTTAGGATTTGAAAGATTAATGATGTATATAACAGGAATGGGAAATATTAGAGATGTAATACCATTTCCGAGAACTCCAAAAAATTGTGAATTTTAAATTTTATATCTATAAAAAAAGTCGATATAGTTTTAAACTATACCGATTTTTTTTCTTAAAATTAATCTTCTTCTTTTTTCTTTTTTGCAACAGGGATAACTACATTTTTTTTCTTTTCAGTTTTTGGTCTCAAATCTGTCATACAATCTCCAACATCTGAAATTATTAATTCTGAGTCATCTCCCATTACAACTTCTATTTCTTCATTATCTTTTTCATTTTTATTTTCCGTATTCATAGTATCACCTCATAAAAATATTCAACTACAAGTATATTATACCATAAATGCTAGGTATGTGTCAATTTTAAAGATTTCTAATTACTTGACATAAAGCAAAAGTCGTGTAATAATATATAATATATTTATAGGAGGAAGTTATGGATCTAAAAAAAGAACAAGCAATTATTGAAGCAATGCTTTTTTCAAGTGGTAGAGAAGTTACTATTAAAGAGATAATGAATATATTAGAGATTGGTTCTGAAGATATTGAAAAAATAATGCAGAATATGAAATTAAAATATGCCTCTGAGGATAGTGGAATCGAACTTATAAAGATTGAAGATGCTTATCAACTATGTACAAAAAAAGATTTATATGAATATATATATCCTTTATTTGACAACAGAGCAAAGCCAACTATTTCAAATGCAGCTTTAGAAACACTTTCAATTATTGCTTATAATCCTAAAATTACAAGAGCTCAGATAGAAGCAATACGAGGAGTAAGTTCAGATGGAACAGTATATAAGCTATTGGAGTTTGGACTTATAGAAGAGGCCGGAAGATTAGATGCTCCAGGAAGACCAACTACTTATAAAGTAACGAATGAATTTATGAAAATGTTTGGTATATCAAGTTTAGATGAATTACCAGAACTTCCAAGATATAAATTAGATGAAAATGAACAAATTGTTATAGATGAAGTTTTAGAGGCTCCTATGCCCGAAAGGGAGGAAGATGGTAAAAATAAGGTAGAGTCTAATAATGAAATAAATATAGAAAATAATAATGAAGTAAATAGAAAAAATTATAACGAAAGTTCAGAAGAGACTCAAAATAATGATTAAAATAAAAAGAAGGGAGCGTATAGCAAAAGCTATACAAAAAGATTTATGGGAAAAGAAGAATTTGTAAAAGAAATTACTAATATAGAAGAAGATTTTGCAAAGTGGTATACAGATGTTGTTAGAAAAGCAGAGCTTGCAGATTATACCGATACTAAAGGTTGTATTGCAATTCGTCCTTATGGATATGCAATTTGGGAAAATATACAAAAATATGCAGATAAAAAATTTAAAGAAAATGGTGTAAAAAATGTTTATTTTCCAGTTTTAATTCCAGAAGATTTATTACAAAAAGAAAAGGATCATGTTGAAGGTTTTGCACCAGAAGTAGCTTGGGTAACAGAGGCAGGAGGAGAAAAACTAGAAGAAAGGTATTGTATTAGACCAACTTCTGAAACAATGTTTTCAACATTATATTCAAAATGGTTAAAATCTTGGAGAGATTTACCAATGATTTACAATCAATGGTGTAATGTCTTAAGATGGGAAAAAGAAACCAGACCTTTTTTAAGATCAAGAGAGTTTTTATGGCAAGAAGGACATACAATTCATGAAACTTCAGAAGAAGCAAAAAAGTTTACTATGGATATGCTAGATGTATATGCAGATGTTATTGAGAATTTACTAGCAATTCCTGTACTTAAAGGACAAAAAACAAAAAAAGAGCAATTTGCAGGAGCAGATGCAACATATACAGTAGAAACATTAATGCATGATGGTAGAGCACTTCAAGGAGGCACTTCACATTACTTTGCACAAAACTTTACAAAGCCTTTTGATGTAAAATTCCAAAACAGAGAAGGTAAAGAAGAATATGCATATCAAACTTCTTGGGGAATAAGTACAAGACTTATTGGAGCAGTAATAATGGCACATGGAGATAATAGAGGTCTAAAATTGCCACCTAAAGTTGCACCAATTCAAGTTGTAATTGTACCAGTTGCAATGCAAAAAGCAGGAGTAAAAGAAAAGGCAACAGAATTATATGAGGCTTTAAAGAAGAATTTTAGAATGGAATTGGATTTAAGGGATAATTATACACCAGGTTTCAAATTTAATGATTGGGAGATGAGAGGTGTACCAATTAGAATTGAAATAGGTCCAAGAGATATAGAAAATGGAGTAGCAGTTTTGGTTAGAAGGGATACTTTAGAAAAAGAAACTGTAGAACTTTCAAATCTAGAAAACAGAATATCAGAGCTTTTAGAGCAAATTCAAAAAGATATGTATGAAGTATGTTTAAAAATAAGAAAAGAAAAGACTACTGTAGCCTATTCTTTAGATGAAATATTAAAAAATTTAAATGAAAATCAAGGTTATGTAAAAACTATGTGGTGTGGTGAAACTGAATGTGAAAATAAAGTAAAAGAAGTAACCGGAGCGCATTCAAGATGTATTCCTTTCGAGCAAGAGCATTTAGCAGATACTTGTGCTATATGTGGCAAGAAAGCTACAAAGATGATCGTCTGGGGAAGACAATACTAGTAAAAAAAGAGTTTTAAGATTTAAACTTAAAACTCTTTTTTTTTATACTACTAATTTCTTTATTTGTTTTACCTCGTTATAAAGTTTTTCAATATGTGCTTTACGAACTTTATAAGATTCTTTTAATTCTTCTAGTTCAACAGGTACTCTATCTACGGTTTCATCTCTTTTTAAGAACATCTCAACACCTTGTCTATAATATTCTTTTTTGGCCTCAGTATGGGCTACTATCATCTTCTGATAGTATTTATTTGCTTCTTCAATTCTTTTAATTTCATCTTTTAAATAATCTAAATAATCAGAACGAGCAGCAATTTCATATTCTGTATCATCAATACAAACTTTAAATAAAGCTTTTACAATTTTTCTATCTATTTTTCCAAGTTTAGCATCAGTAGCTATAAATTTTAATCCATCTGTTATGTTCTTTATAGGACTTGGTTTTGTATCATCTATCAAAATATTTAAAGTCTCTATAATTCCAATATGTGTTTTATACTGTCTTTTTGCACTTATAGCTTCATATTCATCTGCAACTCTTATAATTTGTGCTTCATAAGGAATTTGTTTAGCAGTGACACCATTAGGGTAACCAGTACCATTTAAAGCTTCGTGATGATAAAGTGCACCAGCAGCATAAGGTCTAAGTTTTGGATCATTCATACACATTTTATAACCAATAGTAGTATGTGTCTTCATTACTTCATATTCTTCATCTGTTAATCTAGATGGTTTTTGAAGAATTGAAGGTGGAATAAACATTTTTCCAATATCGTGCAAATATGCACAAGTAGTGCAGTAAATAGTAAAACCTTGACTTAATTTTAAATATTCGCACAATCTACAAGTAATACTAGCAACATTTTCAGAGTGTTTTCTAGTATAGGCATCTAAGCTATCTAGCATTTTTAATTGGTAACGAATTCTATCATCTAAGTTGTAAGATTTTAAAGAAGTTTTACTAAAAAAATCAAATTCTTCTTTCATATTTTTCTCCTTAGTTTGTCTATATAATATAATTTTATATCTTAAGTAAAAATTGGTCAATAACAAAAATGAAAATTCCAAAAATTTCCTCGAATTTTATTGAATAATTTAGAAAAATAAGATATTATAGCTTTAGTAATTTTGGAGGAAGAGAAATGTATTTAAAACGATTAGAAATGTATGGTTTTAAATCTTTTGCAGACAAGACTGTATTAGAATTTATGCCAGGAATTACAACTGTTATAGGTCCGAATGGATCAGGAAAAAGTAATATCTCTGATTGTATTCGTTGGATTTTAGGAGAGCAGAGTATGAAATCATTAAGAGGTGCAAAATCAGAAGATATTATTTTTGCTGGAACTCAAAATAGAAAATCCTTAGGTTTTGCTGAAGGTTCAATAGTTATAGATAATTCTGATGGAAAATTGCCAATAGAATACACAGAAGTTACTGTAACTAGAAAGATTTATAGAAGTGGAGAATCTGGATATTTTATAAATAAAGTGCCTTGTAGATTAAAAGATATATTAGAATTATTTATGGATACTGGAATTGGAAAAGACGGATATTCTATTATAGGTCAAGGAAAAATAGATGAAATCTTAAGCAATAAATCAGAAGATAGAAGGCATATTTTTGAAGAGGCAGCAGGTATTGTAAAATATAGAACTAGAAAAGAAGAATCTGAGAAAAAGCTAGAGCAAACAAAGGTTAATCTTCTTAGAATAAATGATATTGTTGCAGAAATAGAAAGTAATATTAGTCCACTTAAAGTTCAATCAGAAAAAGCCAGAAAATTTTTAGATTTACGAGAAGAATTGAAAGAAAAAGAAGTTGGATTATATTTATATAATATAGAGGACTATAAAAATAAACAGAAAGAAATAAAAGAAAATACGGATATTTTTGAAGCACAGAAAGTAAAAGAAGAAGAAAAATATAGTAATTTTCAAACTGAAAAAGAAGATTTAAAACAAAAAATAGATAATTTACTAGAAGAAATTGAAAAAGCTCAAAATCTAGGATTTGAAAATGAAAAAAGAAAAGAACAATATAATAGTGAAATAAAAATAGCAGAAGAGAGAATATCAAATAATAAAGAAAACGATATTAGATACGAAAAAGAAATACAGGATATAGAAATAAAAAACAAAGAACTAGAAGAAGAGAAAAAGTCTAAGATAGATAAAAAGGAAAATTTATTAAATAATAAAGAAAAATTTGACAAGGAATTAAAAGAAAAGGAAGAAGAACTTGCAAAATATTCAAAGACTTTATCTGAAAAAGAATTAGAGATTGAAAGTAAAAAGCAAATAGTTGAGAAGAATATAGATTCAAAATATGAATTAATAGGAAATATAAATACTGAAAAAGCAAATTTCGAAAACCTAGAAAAAAGAGGAAAGAATTTAAAAACAGAAAAGGAAGATACTATTTCTGAACTTGACAAAGTACGCAGTGAAAAAGAAGAATTGTCTAAAGGCTTTTATGAAATACAAAAGAATAGAAATGAGATTGTTAAAAATATTGAAGAAATAAATGCTAAAAAAACGGAGTCTACAGAAAAAATAAATACTTTTGAAACAAAAATTAATAATTTACAAACAGAATATAGAATGAAAGAAGCAAGATATAGATTTTTAGTTGAAACTGAAAAAGAAAAAGAAGGATATGCAAGAAGTGTAAAAGCTTTATTAGAAGCAATAGAAAAAAATGCTACTTTAAAAAAAGGAGTAAATGGAGTCTTAGCTAATTTAATTTCTGTTGATAGCAAATATGAAATTGCTATAGAAATGGCTTTAGGTGCTACTATACAAAATATTGTTACAGATACAGAAGAAGAAGCCAAAAAATTAGTAAATTATTTAAGAGAAAATAATTTAGGTAGAGCATCTTTTTTACCTATTACTTCAGTAAAAGGTAATAAGCTAACTAAAATAGATAAAACAGGAATAAATGGATTTGTAGGAATTGCTTCTGATTTAGTAGAAACAAATAAAAAATATGATGAAATACTACAAAATTTATTAGGAAGAACTGTAATTGTAGAAAATATTGATAATGCAGTAGCTTTGGCTAAAAAGAATAAATATAGTTTTAAAATAGTTACTTTAGAGGGAGATGTTATTAATCCATCTGGTGCAATTTCTGGTGGATCTGTTCAAAAGAAAACAGTTAGTTTACTTGGAAGAGGAAAAGAAATTAAATCTTTAGAAAAAGAGTTAAAAAGTATTCAAAAGAATATAGAAAAATTGCAAGAAGAAGAAAAAGAATATAAAGAGAGTATAAGCGAAGTATTAAATAGTTTTGAAATAGAGCAAAAGAAACTTCAAGAAATTGAGATAAACTATGCAACAGAAAATCAAAAACAAGAAAATATTAAACTAGAAATATTAAAACAAGAAGCAAAACTTGAAAAGATAAAAGAAGATTTAGAAAAACTAGAAAAAGAAAAAACAGAATGTATAAATAAACAAAAAGAATATGAAGAAAAAATGCAAAAACTAGAAGAAGAAAATACAGCTTTAAACTTAGTAATAGAGGAATTTACTACAAATAATAAAGAAAATCAAAAGTATATAGATGATTTAAATTTTGATATTACTAATTTAAAAATATCAGTATCTTCTTTTGATGAGAGTGAAACTTCTATTAATGAGATGGTAGATAGAATAAATTTAGATATACAAAATAATATAAAGAGTATAGAAAATAAAAAGTTATTAAGAGAAGAAATAGTTGAAACAAATAAAAAACTTGAAGATGAGATTTTAAAGACTAAAGAAGCTATTAGCAATTTAGAAAAAGAAGTTTTAAATAGTTCAGGAAAAGTAGATGAGCTAAAAAAGGCTAGAAAATCTAAAAATGAAAAAATGCAAGAAATAGAAAAAGAATTAGAAGAACAAGCAATTAAAATTGAAGATTTAAAAAATCAAATATCTAAATTAGATGTTAGAAATTCAAAAATAGAATTAGAATTAAACCAAATAGTAAATAAAATGTGGGAAGATTATGAATTAACACCAAATAATACTGGAAATATAAAGAGAGCAGAAAATGTAAATGAAGTACAAAAAATTGTAAATACATTAAGAGCGCAAATAAAAGAACTTGGTAGTGTGAATATAGATTCAATAAAGGAATATAAAGAATTAAAAGAAAGATATGACTTTATGAGTGAACAAAGACTAGATTTAGAAGAAGCTGGTAATAAACTTAGAAAAGTTATAAATGAAATAACAAATACTATGAAAGAGCAATTTGCAGAACAATTTAAAATTATAAATAAGAATTTTGGAGAAGTGTTTAAAGAATTATTTGGTGGTGGAAAAGCAGAATTAATTTTGTCAGATGAAGCAAATATTTTAGAATCAGGAATTGAAATAGAAGTTCAGCCACCAGGAAAAAAACTTCAAAATATGATGCTTTTATCTGGTGGAGAAAAAGCTTTTACAGCAATAGCATTACTTTTTGCTATACTAAAAATAAATCCAGCACCTTTTTGTGTATTAGATGAAATAGAAGCAGCTTTAGATGATGTAAATGTATATAGATTTGCAGAATATTTAAAGAAATTTGCAAGTAATACTCAATTTTTAGTAATTACGCATAGAAAGGGTACTATGGAGGCAGCAGATACAGTTTATGGAATTACAATGGAAGAAAAGGGTATAAGTAAGCTTCTTTCAATGAAATTAGGAAGTAACTAAAAATATTTTTGTTTAAATTTTAGCAAAATAGGGGGATTTTGCATATGAAGAAACTTTATAAAAAACTTTTTCTATTAATATTTATATTTACAGTTTTACTAATATTTTCACCAAAGAGCTTTGCAGGAGAACAAACTCTAAAAAATTTAAATTTTGATGTAGAGTTATTAGAAAATGGAGATATGCAAGTTACTGAGACTTGGGATATAGAAATTTATGATACTAATACTTTATTTAAAAGCTTTAAATATGATGCAGATTTATTTGACAATGTTTCTGTTGAGGAAATTACTGAAGGAAATGAAAAAAAATTTAATAGAATTGATGAACTTATGTATCATGTAACAGAGAATTGTTTCTATGCTATGGAAAACGATGATGGATTGTTTGAAATTGCATGGGGTGTAGATGTATCTGGTACAGAAGACAAAGTATATGAAATAACCTATACTGTAAAGGATATTATAAATGTATACAATGATTGTGCAGAATTATATTGGCAATTTGTAGGAGAAGATTTTGAAATTTTTGCAGATAAAGTGCAAGGAAATATTATACTTCCTTATGGTATTTCAAATATAGAGGATTTAAGAGTCTGGGCCCATGGTCCATTAAATGGAAATATTGAAAAAATATCCGAGAATGAAGTTCATTTTGAAGTTTCTGATTTATCTACAAGCAATTTTCTAGAAGTGAGAATTGCAACACCTATAAGTGTTTTTGAATTATCTAATAATATAAACAATACTGATAAACTAAATTCAATTATAGCTGAAGAAACAAAATGGGCAGAAGAAGCCAATAGACAAAGAGAAAGAGCAGCCTTTGTTGAAGAATGTATTAAGATAGGCTCTTATGTAGTAGCTATATTAATGAGTGTTATATTTATTTTTAAAATAATAAAAAATGGAAAAAAATTAAAAGAAACTCCAAAGAAAAATCCAACTCAGGAAATTAAATATTTTAGAGATATTCCAGATGAAATATCAACTCCAGCAGAGGCAGGATTTCTATATTATTTTAGAGGAATAACTCCAACTGATAAAATAATTTCTGCAACTATATTAGATTTAGCTTTAAAAGGAATAATTAGTTTTGAGATAAATCAAGAGGATAAAAAAGATATAACTGTGATTATAAATAAAGAAGATAGTTCTCTAAAAGAAGATGAGCAAGAAGTATTAAAATATTTAAAGAAGATAGCTAAAAAAGAAAATTCATTTAAAATGAAGGAATTTGAAAAATATTCTAATAAACATCCATCACAAATTACTTCATTAATAGAAAAAATTAATAAGTTTGCAGAAAAAAATAATGTAGAGAACCAAAATTATGATAAAAAAATAGCCAAAAAGGGAAGTGAATATGGTCTTTATGGTTTTTTAACTTTATTTAGTAATTTTATTAATATATTTATAGGTTTATATATTGGTATATATGTTTTAATTCCAATAGTTATATCTATATATTTATTTAGCATATATGTAAGATTATCTTCTAGATTAAATGGTTTAACACAAAAAGGAATAGATAGAAGAGAAGAATGGAAAGGATTAAAAAAGTATATGGAAGACTTTTCTATGCTAGATGAAAGAGAAGTCCCAGAACTTGTACTTTGGGAAAAATATTTAGTGTATGCAACAGCTTTTGGTATAGCAGAAAAAGTTTTAAAGCAATTAAAAATTAGATATCCAGAATTAGCAGATGATGATTATTTGACAACAAGAATGAGTGTTATGTATGTAATGACACATGTAGATATGCAGAAATCTTTTGAAACACCAATTAGCAGAAGGGTAATAGCTTCAAGCAATTATTCTTCAGGGTCTGGCTCTGGAGGAGGATTCTCTGGTGGCCGGAGGCGGAGGCGCTGGTGGTGGAGGCGGCGGAGGTCGTTAAACACTAAAACTATATACAATCAATAATATGTAATAAAAAAGATATTAGTTGAAGTAAATTTTTTAGAGTTTATTTCACAATATATCTTTTTTATTTTTGGTTGTAAATAAATTAATATTAAAAACATAAAATATACTAAAAAATTAATTTTTTAGTGTTTTTGTAAAACATAAAAAAATCAAACACATAGAAAAACAAAGAAAATGAGAGAAAAAAAGACTAATAAAAAGAAATGCTAAAAAATGGAAAGCACCAAAATGAATAAATTGGAATAAACTACTTATATTATAGAATAAAAGGAAATTTTGATTTGAAAATTATAAAAAATAAGTGTATAATATTACCTATGTGACAGAAAAAAATAAAAGAAAAGGAGAGTGAATATTTATTTTAAGAGGGCTGAAGTATTGCACAAAAGAAGTCTTTAAAACCCTAAAAATAGTTGTAGTTGGAGCTGCAATTATCTTAATAACAGTATTCATTAAATATAAGCCTGCTTACAAAGTTACATTAGCAGGAGAAGCAGTAGGATATGTTACAGATAAATATAAATTAGAAAAGAAAATTGATGACTATGTAAACAATACTACAGGTAATATAGCTTTTATAGATGCTAAAGAATTACCAAGTTATGAATTTAAATTAGTAAATAGAGGGGAAGAAACTAAAGAAAAAGAAATTTTATTAGCAGTTGAGGAAAAATCAGTTATTACTTATAAAACTTTCGCTATTACTGTAGATGGTACAAAGCAAACAGAAGTTGCAACAGAAGAAGAAGCTAATTCTATAGTAGAGCAAATTAAAGCTAATACAAAAGAAGGAGTAACTCTAAATTTAGGTATTAATGCAGAATACACTACAGAATTGAATTTAGCTGATACTAATCAAGCATTAGCAACTTTAGACGGAATAAAAGCTGAAAAAACAGCAGCTTTTGAAGCAGAAGAAAAAAGAAAGGCAGAAGAAGCAGCTAAAAAAGCAGCAGAAGCTGCAGCAAAGGCTAAAAAATTTGCTATGCAAAGTACAACTACACTTGCAGCAACTGGAAATTTAAACGGATTAACTTTATCTCAACCAGTTAGTGGTACGATAAGTTCCAGATTTGGTAGTGTAAGTAGTGTAAGAAGTAGTAGCCATACAGGTTTAGATATAGCAACTTCAAAAGGAACAGGAATTAGACCTATCGCAGCAGGAAAAGTTGTATATTCAGGTTGGAAAGGCTCTTATGGAAATTTAGTTATTATAGATCATGGTAATGGAATTCAATCTTATTATGCACACTGTAATAGTTTATATGTTTCTGTAGGAGAACAAGTAGATTCTTCAAAAACAATTGCTGCAGTTGGTTCAACTGGAAATTCTACAGGTCCACATTTACACTTAGAAATAAGAATAAATGGTACACCTGTAAACCCACAAAATTATTTATATAAGTAAAAATTAAAATACCAAGTTTTGACTTGGTATTTTTTTATGTAGCAACTATCCCTAAAACACAAAGAAGGATCTGGAGAGTTTAAAGCAGAGTTCCAGATTTTTACAGAATTCATTAATTAGGAATTTAAAATAAGGGAAAAAGCTAAGAGTTCTGAGTTTTCGAAGTCTGATGAGTTACACATCAGACTTTTTTCTTTTTGTAATATGCCATAATTGACAAAAAAATTATCATAGATATATAATAAATAAAAATTAATTTTATTAAAGAAGTAGGGAGAAAAAAGTAAAATGAAAGAAATACTAAGTAAAAAGAATATATTTTTTTGTATTTTACTTATAATTCCTATTTTTTTATTTTCGTTCTTTGTAAATATAGATTCAGGGGATGAAATTATTAATTTTCAAAGCTTAATAAAAATGCTAAATGGATACACAATATATAAAGATTTTAATGTGATAGTAACACCTATATTTTTTGTATTAGGAGAGCTTTTTTTAGAAATTTTCGGTAAAAATATTTTGATATTTAGAATTTATAATGTGCTTATATTTATATTTTTATTTATTTCAATTTATTTAACATTAAGAAAACTAAAGATATCTAAAGAATTTTCTATATTTACAGTTTTACTACTTCTAACAATGCTAAGTTCTTTCATAAAAGTAGGAGCAAATTACAATGTGCTTGCAATAGCCTTTTATATATTGGGTAGCATTATATATAAAAGAGAAAAATCATTTAAAAATATAATTTTGCAAGGAACTTTTATGTTTATAGTATTTTTTACAAAGCAAAATATTGGAGTATATTATATAGTAGCTATTGCTTTTTTAAATATGCTTTCTAAAGATGGAATTCTAGAAAATTTAAAGCAAACAGCAAAGGAGCTTTTAGTATTTTTTATTTTACTATTAGCATCTAGCTTAGTAATGAGTTTAAAAGGAAATTTTATAGAATTTATAGATTATGTTTTTTTAGGAATGGGAGATTTTGCTAGTAAAAATTTTGCTATAGCAGAAGGAACTGAAATTTTAATATTAATATATTTTTTGTCAAGTGCATTAATATATTTTTTATACATTTCTTTTATAAAAAAGAAAAAATTAACTACACAAGAGGAAAAAAATTTAGTAATCTTTTCATTTTTTCTAAATTTAACGGCTTTTCCTATTTTAAATATGTATCACACAAGTTTTGCTATTATATTAAATCTAGTAATGCTAATAGTAATACTAAATAAAGAAATTAAAGTAAATTCAAAAATCTTATCATATATAAATATAGTTGTTTTAATATGTATGAACATTTATGGAATAAGTGGTGTATTTAAATTAGAAAGAGATAGTCTAATTGTGGATAAAATTTCTAATTATTTTGGTGGCTTTATGGAACAAAAGTTACAAGAAAAAATAGAGCTAGTAGATAATTATATTCTAGAAGAAGGTAAAAAAGAAAATAGAGTAGTTATTATTTCAGAAAAAGCAGCCTTATATATGATACCTTTAAATATAAACAATGGGGATTTTGACTTGGCTTTTGTTGGAAATTTAGGAAAAAACGGAGAAAGTAAGTTAATAGAAAAAGTAAAAAATTCAGAAAATACCAAATATTTAATTGATAAAAATATTTATTGGCAAATATCTTTAAATTTAAGAAATTATATAATAACAAATTTAGAAAAAACTTGGGATATAGGAGGTTTTGAAATTTATGAATAGAAGTATAGAGCAAATAAAAGGACTATTATTTCCAATATCACTTGAAACAGCTTTTATGGGAGATATTAATAAAATAAATTCAATAAAATCTTTAGAAAGCACTAAGAAATGTATAAGCCAAGTTTTAAGCACAATTTTAGAAAAAGAAAATAATGAAGAAGCTATGCCAATAAAAATGTGTGAAGAAATATATAAGTACATACAAGCTAAAGTAAAAGAAACAAACTTAGCAGAAAAAGAAGAAAGATTTAAAAAATTGCAAAGTGAATATCCATTTATAGATATATCTATAGAGCTTTTAGATGAAAAAGAAATAGAAACTTTTTATAAACATAGAAAAACTATAGAAAGTTTTTTAAAAACCAAAGCAACCAAAAGATTAAAAGAAACTTATTCAAAATTTTCAAAAATTAATAGAGAAGCACCAAAGGAAGCTCTACAAGATATGCTGAGTTTTTTAGAAGAGGATTGCAAAAGTATTACTTTAGAGGAAGCTATTTATAGCTTAAAAAAATTGGCAAGTTTAAGTTTAACAAAATCATACTTAGAAGGTTTAAAAGAAACAGAAATACAAATAGAATCTAGATTAGAAATTTTAGAAACAGAAAAAACTAAAAAAGAACAAGAAGAAAAGCAGAGAAAAGAATTAGAAAAAAGAATAATTTTAGAAAATGAAAAGAGAAAAAAAGAAGTATTAGAAAAAGAAAAAAGAGAAAGAGAAGAATATTTAAAGCCAATAGATTTAAAAGATGGTATTTGCTTGGAATTTGACAAACTTTTAGAAGATTTATCTAATATAAATCTAGCAAAAGAAAATGTACTTCCTGTATTTTTGCACATATATAGTGGTGAAAAAGGAGATATTTTTGATTTTATTCCAAAAGAAAAAATAAAAATATTGTTTGAAAAATTAAAAAAATATAGTCAGCAAGAAAAGAGAAATCCAAAAATATTTATATTTACAAATAAACCTCCAGAAGTAGTAAATAGCTGGCTAAGAAATCTTCAAATTTTTGCTGAAGAAAATGATGCAGAAAGATATATGGAAGGTGGAATATCAAAATATGGTTCTTATTTTTGCAATATGGAAGGTGAAACTATACCAATGGCAAAAATGGACGAAAAAATGTATAAAAAAGTTTCAAGAATTTTTGTAAACACATTTTTTGATTCAGAAACAGAAAAACTTATAAATGAAGAAGAAAAAGATTTTTTAAAAGTGGAGTTTCCAAAAGAGTTAGGCGAAAGAGCAGGACTTAGAGTATTAGATAGGATAAGGAGGCGATTTGATGCAAGAAAGGATGCAGTAGGAGTTTTGGGGTACAATAATAAAGAAAATATAGAATTTGATATAATACTTGCATCACAAATAAAAGCTAAAGAAAGAATAATGGAATATTGTAATCGAAAATTTATTGTACGAGAAAATAAAGGAATAAATGTAAGAGTTTCAAAAATTGACGGAGTTTTAAAAGCATTAGAAGAGAAGAATTTAGCAGAAATAGAAAAATAAAATTAAAGTAAAATTAAAATTTGTAAAAAATATTCAAAAAAAAATAAAAATTTTTAAATAAGCTTATTGAATAAAAGCTAAATTATAGATATACTATAAATTAGAAACTAAAAAAATGAGGAGGATATAAATGGCAGAGGTAGATGAAAAAGAAAGAAAAGAAGCTGAAGATATGGTAAACAGCTTAGTAGCAAGAGCAAGAAAAGCTTCAGAAGAATACAAGAAACTAGATCAAGAGCAAGTAGACAGAATTGTAAAGAAAATGTCAATGGCAGCTTTAGATCATCATATGGAACTTGCAAAACTTGCAGTAGAAGAGACTGGTAGAGGAATTTACGAGGATAAAATTACTAAAAATATGTTTGCATCAGAATATGTATATCACAGTATAAAACATGAAAAAACTGCTGGTGTTATCTCAAAAAATGAAGAAGAGGGATATTCTTTAATAGCAGAACCAGTAGGAGTAATAGCAGGAGTAACACCAGTTACAAACCCAACTTCAACAGTAATGTTTAAGTCACTTATTTCAGCAAAGACTAGAAATGTTATAGTATTTGGATTTCATCCATCAGCACAAAAATCTAGTACAAGAACAGCAGAAATCTTGAGAGAGGCAGCTATTTCAGAAGGAGCACCAGAAGACTGCATATTGTGGATAGATAAACCATCAGTTACAGCTACTACTTTGCTTATGCATCATCCAGATGTAGATTTAATCTTAGCAACAGGTGGTTCTGGTATGGTAAAATCAGCATATTCATCTGGAAAGCCAGCTTTAGGAGTTGGACCAGGAAATGTTCCTTGCTATATAGATAAAACAGCAAACTTAAGAACTTCAGTAACAGATTTAGTAATGTCAAAATCTTTTGATAATGGAATGATTTGTGCATCAGAGCAAGCTGTTATTGTAGATAAAGAAATTGCACCAGAATTTGAAAAATTAATGAAGGAAGCGAGCTGTTATTTTGTAAACGAAGATGAAAGAGAAAAATTAAAAACAAGAATGTTTGACACAGAGAAAAGTAATAAACTAAGAGGAGAAATAGCAGGTCAAAGTCCAAAAACTATTGCTGAGTGGTCTGGTTTTGAAGTACCAGAAAACACAAAAGTAATAGTAGTTGCAGAAAATGGAGTAGGAGATGAATATCCATTTTCAAAAGAAAAGTTAAGCCCAGTATTAGCTTATTATGTAGTAGATGGAAAAGAGGAAGGAATTGCCTTAGCAGATAAATTAATTAGATATGCAGGTATGGGACATTCAGCAGTTATTCACTCTGAAGATAAACAAACAATATTAGAATTTTCAAAAACAGTAAAAACAGGAAGAATTATTGTAAATTCACCTTCAACACATGGCGCTATTGGAGATATATACAATACTAATATGCCATCACTTACTCTAGGATGTGGTACTTTTGGTGGAAATTCAACAACAGCAAATGTGTCATCAGTAAACTTAATAAATTTAAAAAGAGTTGCTAAAAGGAGGGTTAATATGCAATGGTTTAAAGTTCCAGAAAAAATTTATTTTGAAGCAGGTTCAATTAGTTATTTAGAAAAAATGCCAAATATATCAAGAGTATTTATAGTAACAGATCAGTCAATGGTAAAATTTGGATATGTAGATAAAATTTTATATCACTTAAGAAAAAGAGAACAATATGCTCATTCAGAAATATTTTCTGAAGTAGAGCCAGATCCTTCTTTTGATACAATTAATAAAGGTGTAGAAGCAATGAAAAACTTTGAACCAGATGCAATAATAGCTCTTGGTGGAGGTAGTGCAATAGATGCTGCTAAAGGTATGTGGCTATTCTATGAGCATCCAGATGCTGACCCAGAGGGCTTAAAACTTAAGTTTATGGATATAAGAAAAAGAACTTATAAATTTCCTAAGCTTGGGAAAAAATGTAAAATGATTGCAATTCCAACAACTTCAGGAACAGGTTCAGAAGTAACATCTTTTGCTGTTATTACAGATAAAAAGAGAAATATGAAATATCCATTGGCAGATTATGAGTTAACTCCAGATGTTGCTATAGTAGACCCAGATTTAGTTATGACATTGCCACCAAAATTAGTTGCAGATACAGGTATGGATGTTTTAACACATGCTTTAGAAGCTTATATTTCAGTAATGGCATCTGATTATACAGACGGCTTATCTGAAAAAGCTATAGAAATAGTATTTGATTATTTAGAGGAATCATATAAAGGAGAAGATTGCAAAGTAGCAAGAGAAAAAATGCATAATGCAAGTTGTATAGCTGGTATGTCATTTACAAATGCATTCTTAGGTGTTAACCACTCAATTGCTCATAAACTAGGAGCAGAGTTCCATATACCACATGGTAGAGCAAATTCAATAATGTTACCTTATGTAATGAAATATAATGGTACAGCACCAACAAAATTTGTATCTTGGCCAAAATATGAGCATTATATTGCTGATGAAAAATTAGCAAATATAGCAAAAAGACTTGGATTAGAATTTGATTCTACAGAGGAGGGCGTTAAAGCTTTAGTACTTGCTATAAAAGATTTAAGTACTAAAGTTGGAGAGCCACAATCACTTAAAGAATGTGGAATAGATGAAGCAGAATTTTTAGCTAAAGTAGATAGTTTAGCTGATAAAGCTTTTTCAGATCAATGTACTACAGTTAACCCTAGAGTACCATTAGTTTCTGAAATTAAACAGCTTCTATTAGATGCTTACTATGGAAATCCATTATACTAATATTTGTGATATTTCTAAAAATAGAATAAAATAATAAAAAAAGCACATATTAATATTAAAATTGATATGTGCTTTTTTGTATTAAATTATAAATGAATCTTTAGACATTTTCTTTAGTTCATTTTTATCTTTTTCATCTATATTTTCTAAATATAATTCAAATAAAGAGATAATAGTTTTATTGAAAGATAGTAATTACAATTTAAATAAACTTTAGTAGAAATAGAAGAATTGTAAGAATATTACAATAATGTCGAAATATTAAACTCATTAAATGCATTAAGATATATTTCAATTAATACAGATAAATTCGATCTTTCAAAACTAGTGCCTATGTTAAATAGATTTGAAATTTTTAATTCACAATTTTTGTTAATCTTGAGGAGCTAATTATACAAAATTCATATGTTACAAATATTAGTGATATTGTAGCTTGTACAAATTTGAAGAGTTTATATTTACAAAATAATCAAATAAGTTTAGGATTAGATGGATTATCAAATCTAAAAAATTTAAGTATATTAAATTTAAGTGGAAATAATTTTGCAATAGATGAATTTATTAATGTGGGTACAGGAGTTGTAAAAGACAGTTTTATAGATATATTTAAAAACTTACATGTTAATGGTTCTCTAAATAGTTTATATTTATCTAATACAGGATTAACTGGAATATACGATAAATTAAATGTAAGTCCAAGTTGGAGTGTATTAGATGTTCCAAAATATAGGTGAAGTATGAAGAAAAAAATAGGAGTTTTAGTTATTATAATAGTACTATTAATAATTGCGATTGTAATTTTTAATAGTAGAAAAGATGAAAATGAAACACAGACATCTTTTTATAATGAAGCAGAAGGACAATATTATATTTATAATTCTAATGGAGAATTAGTAAAAACTACAGAAGATCAAGCCGAATATGAATTTTATATGAGAAATCCAGACTATGAAGCAGGTTTAGAAAATGTTGCCGAGCCGGGAGCGATAGAAACTAATATTTTAGTTGAAAATTAAATTCAGTTGATTATGTCATTTTTGTAACATTAATCAAAAATGTTGACAAAAAATGGAATATAGTATAAAAATGTAATAAGAAAACGAATATTAAAGGAGTGGACAAAAGATGGCAGATAAAAAAGAAAAAGAAGTAAAATCAAAGAATTGGTTAACAACATTAGTCTTATGCTGGTTTTTAGGTTTTTTAGGTGTACACCGTTTATATGCTGGTAAATTAGGTTCAGGATTTTTAATGGCTTATGGAACAGCTTGCGCTATTTGCATTTTAGGAGTAAATGTTTATTTAGGTGCAGCAGCATTTGTACTAGTTGGTGGATTTGTAGTTAATGATTTTCTATTAATTGCAACAAAACACTTTAAAGACTGCTATGGAAATGAAATCGTAGAAGAGAAAGTACAATAGAAATACAAAGGAAGCAGGTAATAAGTATTTACCTGCTTTTTTAAATTTTAATAGAATATTTAATATATTTTGAATATAAATAAAAGGGGGTTTTATTTATGGAGGAAAATAATAAAATAAATACAGAAGATTTAAAAAAAGAAACTAAAGAAACTGTAAATAAAGTAAAAGAAACTATAAAAAATGTAGACTTCAAAGAAGACACGAAAGCTACAAAAGGTTTTTTGAAAGAAATGTTTTCAAATCCTTTTGAGGAAATTAAAAAAGTTGCAAATGGAAAAGAAAATGTTTTTTCTAAAGCAATTGTCCTAATGATTATTTTTATTGCTGCTAATGTACTTGCAGAAATAGTTAGTCTTATAAAATATGGTAAATATTCTAGCTTTGGAAATAATTTTATGGACTTAATATCATCTTTTTTAAATCCAATTTTCTATATTGCAGTTCCAGCAGTAATTATATACTTATTTAATAAGACCAATAAAAAACCATTAACTACAATTATTTCTACTTTAGTAGTTTGCAGTGTACCAGTTATATTAAATAATGTAATAGATGTAATTGAAGTTTTAATAAGTGGTATTAGTATTATTTCTAGTCCAATATCTACAATGTTCTCAGCAGTAGCAACAGTTCTTACATATTTTGGAATGAAAGATATATTTGAAGTAGAAGAACATAATACTTTTATAAGAAAATATGCAGTTATTAGATTAATAGGAGCTTTTATACTATTAATTTTATCAAGAATAGGAATATATTAAAAATAATAAAAATGAATAACAAAAAAGCATCTTTCAAAGATGCTTTTTTCGTTATTTCTAATTTTTTCTTGTCTTTTTATCTAAAACAGTATATAATAAAAAATCATAAAACTATGTACGGTTCATAGTAAGAGATAGTTTAAGAAAGGAGATTTAATATGACAATTAGCAAAGAAGAAATTATGCATATTGCAAATTTAGCGGATTTAAATTTAACAGATAAAGAAATTGAAGGATATGCTAAAGATATGAATGAAATATTAGAGTTCGCTAATACTATTAATTCAGTAGATACTACAGAGGCAAAAGAAACAATCGGAACAAATTCTAAGTATAATGTATTTAGAAAAGATGAAGTAAAAAATTTTGAAAATAGAGAAAAACTTTTACAAAATGCACCAAGTAGTGAAGATGGAATGTTCCATATTCCAAAGGTTATTAATTAAGAGAAAAATTCTAGGAGAAAATATGAATATAGGAATAGATATAGATGATACAATAGCAAACACCTTTGAAGTAATGTTTGCATACTCACAAAAATATACAGCAGAAGACTTAAAAAGAAGTGATAAAATTATCGAATTAGAAGATATAAAAACACATTTTTATTGTCAAGCAATGCATTCTTGGAGTAAAGAGGAAGAAATTGAATTTTTTAAAAAGTATTATGAGAAAATTTTAATTGAGACAAAGCCATTCACTTGTAGTATAGAAACTTTAGAGGAGTTAAGAAAACTTGGACATAAAATAATATTAATTACAGCTAGATTTGAGGTAAGTTCTTTTGATGTAAAAGAATTAACTATAAACTGGCTAAAAAAATATAATGTACCTTATGATAAATTAATTATAAATGCAAGTACAAAAGTGGAAGCTGTTCTTAAAAATAGTATAGATATATTTGTAGATGATAGTTACAAAAATTGCAAAGAAGTATCAGATGCCGGAATAAAATCTTTAATAATGGATACAAAATGTAATAGAGGAATAAAAGATGAGAAAATAGAAAGAGTATATTCTTGGCCACATATTAAACAGATTATAGATAGAGAAGATGGATTGAAAAATAACAATTAACTCCAAAAACAAGTATTTTTAATTTAAGATTTTGAAAGGAGAAAAAAATGGAACTTTATGAATTTACAGTACACGAGTTAGCTGAAAAATTGGAAAAGAAGGAAATTACTTCTGAAGAAATTACAAAAAGCTACTTTAAGAGAATAAAAGAAAGAGATGAGAAAATAAAAGCCTATGTTTCAACTTTAGAAGAAGATGCAATAAAAAAGGCTAAAGAGATAGATAAAGCAAGAAAAGAAGGTAAAAAACTGGGAAAATATGCAGGTATCCCAATTGGAATAAAAGATAATATGTGTATAGACGGAACAAAAACTACTTGTAGTTCAAAAATGCTAGAAAATTTTGTTGCACCATATAATGCAACTGTTATAGAGAAACTAAATAAAGAAGATATTATTTATTTAGGAAAACTAAATATGGATGAGTTTGCTATGGGTGGTTCTACAGAATATTCTGCTTTTTTTAAAACTTCAAATCCTTGGGATTTAGATAGAGTACCTGGTGGTTCTTCTGGTGGTTCTGCAGCAGCAGTTGCAAGTGATATGGCACCATGGGCTTTAGGTAGCGATACAGGAGGAAGTATTCGTCAGCCTTCTTCACTTTGTGGAGTTGTAGGCTTAAAACCGACTTATGGATTGGTTTCTAGATATGGTTTGGTAGCTTTTGCATCTTCTTTAGATCAAATTGGACCAATAACAAAAGATGTAGAAGATTCAGCAATATTATTAAGTCTAATTTCTGGACACGACGAAAAAGATACAACTTCTGCAGATATAGATGCTAAAGACTATACAAAGGCTTTAATAAATGATGTAAAGGGAATGAAAATCGGAATTCCAAAAGAATATTTAGGTGAAGGAATAAACAAAGAGGTTAAAGAAGCTATTTTAGAAGTTGCAAAAAAATATGAAGAAATGGGAGCAACTATTGAAGAATGTTCTTTAGATGTTGGAAAATATGCAACAGCAGTTTACTATATAATAGCTTGCGCAGAGGCAAGTTCAAACTTAGGAAGATTTGATGGAATTAGATATGGATATCGTACAAAAAACTTTAAAAATTTAAATGATATATATCGTAATTCAAGAAGTGAAGGTTTTGGACCGGAAGTAAAAAGAAGAATTATTTTAGGAACTTATGTATTGTCTTCTGGATATTATGATGCTTACTATAAAAAAGCTCAAAAAGTAAGAACTATTATAAAAGAAGCTTACGATGAACTATTTGATAAATATGATTTGTTACTAACTCCAACTTCACCAACCACAGCCTTTAAAAAGGGTGAGAAATCAAATAATCCATTGGAAATGTATTTGGCAGACATTTGTACTGTTCCTGTAAATATTGCAGGATTACCAGGTATAAGTGTTCCTTGTAAATTAGATAGCCAGGGATTGCCTATAGGCTTTCAGTTAATAGCAAAACCATTTGCTGAAGAAACACTACTTAGAGCAGCATATACTTACGAGCAAAATACAAACTTTAGAGAAAATAAACCAACTTTTAAAGGAGGTAATAACTAATGTCAAGAGATGATTATGAAGTAGTAATAGGACTAGAAGTACATTGTGAGTTATCTACAAAAACAAAAATATTTTGTTCTTGTCCTACAGAATTTGGAGGGGAACCAAATACACATTGTTGTCCTATTTGTATGGCAATGCCAGGAACGCTTCCAGTTTTAAATGAGAAAGTTGTAGAGTATGCTGTAAAAGCTGGACTAGCTACAAATTGTAAAATATCACAAAATAGCAAGAACGATAGGAAGAACTATTTCTATCCAGATTTACCAAAAGCATATCAAATATCTCAGTATGATATGCCTCTTTGCTATGAAGGTTATGTAACAATAGATACAGAAGATACTGAAAAGAAAATTCGTTTAACTCGTATTCATATAGAAGAAGATGCAGGAAAATTAAATCACGATGAATATGGAAGAGGTAGCTTTGTAGACTTAAATAGAGCAGGCGTACCATTAATTGAAATAGTATCAGAACCAGATTTGAGAAGTAGCAAAGAAGTTGATAGCTATATTCGTAAATTAAAATCAATATTAGAATATATAGAAGTTTCAGATTGCAAAATGCAAGAAGGCTCTTTAAGAGCAGATGTTAATGTTTCTGTTAGAAAGAAAGGCTCAAAAGAATTTGGTACAAGAACAGAAATGAAAAATATGAGTTCTTTTAGAAGTATTGTAAGAGCTATTGATTATGAAGCAGAAAGGCAGATAGATATATTAGAAAATGGAGGAGTAATAGAGCAAGAAACTCTAAGATGGGATGATATTTCTGGAAAGACCTTTTCTATGAGAAATAAAGAGGATGCTCAAGACTATAGATATTTCCCAGATCCAGATTTAGTAGCAATTAAACTTTCAGATGAATACATAGAAAATATAAGAAAAACTTTACCAGAGTTACCAGAAAGCAGAATAAAAAGATATATTGCAGACTTTGAGCTTACAGAAAAAGCTGCAAAATTTGTTACTGCTTCTAAATATTATTCAAATATGTTTGAAGAAGCAATAAAGGAATGTAATAATCCAAAAGCAGTAAGCAACTGGATAATGTCTGATGTAGCAAGAATATTAAATGAAGAAGATAAAGAACCAGATGAAATACCATTTACTGGAAAGGATTTAGGAGAATTAGTTTCTTTAATCGATAAAGGAACCATTAGTACTGCTATTGCTAAAAAAGTTTTAGAAGAAATGTTTAAAAATCCAGAAGTGCCAAGCAAAATAATAGAAGCTAAAGGCTGGGTACAAATTTCTGATGAAGGAGCTATTAAAGAAGTAGTAATGCAGGTCTTAGAAGCAAATCCACAATCAGTAGCAGATTATAAAGCTGGAAAAGATAAAGCATTAGGATTTTTAGTAGGACAAGCAATGAAGGCTACAAAAGGAAAAGCAAATCCACAGATGTTAAATAAAATGTTTTTAGAAGAATTAAAAAAATAAAGCAAAAAGGTCAGCTAATAAAAGCTGACCTTTTTAAACATATTATGTATGTTTTTCTTTATATTGATTAATAATAATTCCAAATATGTAAGAACAGATACTAATTAAAAGACCAGTTCTAAAAAGAGTTATACTCCCAAAAAATAGAAGTTCCGAAATATAGAATTTATAATGAAAATACATAAGTATTATTCCAAGAATACAAAAGATAATAGAAATTATATTATTAATGTTTATTAATCTAATTGTTTTATTATCTAAATTTTTAAATTGATTTTTAAATTTTTTAAAAGAAGAAGTATTCATATATTACCTCCGAAATATTAAAACTAAATTTATTGTAGCAAAATAAATTTAATAATTCAAAGGTAATAAATGGAAAAATAAAAGCCTAGAACTTTTGGTTCTAGGTTTCTATCTATTTTATAGTATTTAATTTTTTTGCTAAATTTGATTTTTTTCTTGAAGCTGTATTTGCTTTTATGACACCTTTTGTACAAGCTTGATCAACTTTTTTTACAGCATTTTTAAAAGCAGCTTCAGCTTTTTCTTTGTTTCCTTCTTGAACAGTTGCTTCAAAGTTTTTAACAGCTGTTTTGTATGCTGATTTTATCATATTATTTTGAAGAGTTTTTTTCTCAATAACACTTACTCTTTTAATAGCTGATTTAATGTTTGGCATAATTTCACCTCCGTATAGTCCATAGTAAATTTTACTTTAAATATTTTAACACGACAAAATGTAAAATGCAAGCTTTTTTCTTAAAATATTGGTAAAATATTAAAAAATAGGTGGCTTTTCACAAAAAATTCACATTTTTAGGCTATAATAATATTGTATTATAAAAAAAACTGTGATATATTTAGGTCGAATTAGTACAAAGGAGGTACGCTATGATAGCTATTGGTTGTGATCATGGAGGTTATAAACTAAAAGAAGAGATAAAAAAATTTTTAGATGAAAAACAGATTCCTTATAAAGATTATGGAACATATTCAGAGGAAAGAACAGATTTTCCAATTTATGCTAAAGAAGTAGCAAAAGCTGTTAGCAAAAAAGAATGTGAATATGGAATTCTAATTTGTAAAACAGGTTTTGGAATGTCTATAGTAGCAAATAAATACAAAGGTGTTAGATGTGCTGCTTGCTACGATGAATCTACAGCAAAACAAGCAAAAGAACATATAAATATAAATGTGCTTGCACTTCCAGCAGAATATGTTAGTGTTAGCAAAGCTGTATCAATGATAAGGCTTTGGCTTGGCTCAGAGTTTTTACAGGGAAGATATCTAGATAGAGTACATATGATAAATGAAATAGAAGAGGAAAATATGAAATAATAGTAAGGATGGGACTAAAATGTGGGGAGATATTGCAATAGCTTTTACAATTGCTTTTATGACATCTTTTATGGCAACACCTTATACAATTAGACTAGCTAAAAAGCTAGGAGCAGTAGATACACCAAAGGATCAAAGAAGAATAAACAAAATAACAATGCCAAGACTTGGTGGACTAGCAGTAATTTTAGGCTTTATTATTTCAGTGGTATATTTATTAGTAGCTATGACTATTGAAAGAAATATTAATCTAACAATAGACAATATGTACATAAAATTAATAGGCTTTTTTGTTGGTGCTGCTATAATAGGAATTACTTGCTTTTATGATGATGTAAAAGGTGCTAAAGCTTTAGTAAAATTATTTGCACAGATAATAGCTGCAATAGTAGTTGTTAGTTGTGGTATTAGAATAGATAGAATAGATGTAGCCTTTATAGATAATTTTTTTCCAGATTGGGCTTACAATATTTTAACAGTTGGTTGGATTGTAGGAATAACAAATGCTTTAAACTTAATAGATGGTTTAGATGGTTTATCTACGGGAATATCAATTATATCTTGTATATCTTTATTAATGATATTTTCACTTAATGGTTCACCGCTTATATCTATTATACTAATTACAGCTTTATGTGGTTCTTTAGTTGGATTTTTGCCATACAATTTTAATCCAGCAAAAACTTTTATTGGAGATACAGGCTCTAATTTTCTTGGATATAGTTTAGCAATTATTTCTATTTTAGGAGTAGCTAAAACTTATACAGCAATAGTAATTGTTGCACCACTTATAGTGCTTGCACTTCCACTTTTTGATACAGTTTTTGCAATATTTAGGAGACTAAAAAATGGAAAATCTTTAAAAGCTATAATAGAGCCAGATGCAGGGCACTTACATCACAAAATGCTAAAAAAAGGTTTCACTCAAAAACAAGCAGTATTAATTTTGTATGGTTTAAGCGCTATTTTTGGAGTATTTGCTATTATTTTATTAGATAGTGGAATTTGGAAAGCTTTGTCTTTTGCTCTTATAATTATTGTAATTATTGCAATGGGTTATAAGGAATTTTTTAAACAAAGATTATTAGGAGACCACGAGGAAAATATGGAGAATATGGAAGATAAAGAAAAATAAGAGTAATTACTAAAAGTAAGAGGCGAAAACCTCTTCTTTTTTTCAGTTTTAATATAAGAAATTATGTTTACTATTATTTAAATATTAAGAATAGTTAATATAGATAAATAAAGAAATAATGAGATTAAATGAGAAAAATATATAGATATGTAAAATAATAAAAAAATATTGATATTTATAGCAATATATAGTATAATAATAACATAGTTTGCCAATATTAAAAAATATGTAAATTGATTATGAAATCATATATTAAAACAATATATTTATACTAAAAGAATTTATAAGGAGGCAGAAATGAGAAAAGTAGTTTTATGTGGAATACCACATCACTCAAATTTAGGTGATCATGCTATTTATATAGCTGAAAAGAACTTAATAAAGAAAAAATTTCCAAACTATGAAATACAAACATTAGATGAAGTCTTTGCAGAAAAGTGTGCAAAGAGAATAAAAAAATATGTAGATGATAGTGATATATTATGCTTACAAGGTGGAGGAAATCTAGGAAATCAATATATGATTCAAGAAAGAGGAAGAAGGAGTATTATTGAAAATTTTCCAAATAATAAAATAATTTTATTTCCACAAACTATGTATTTTTCAGATAATGAAGATGGAAAAATTGAATTTGAAAATACTAAAAAAATATATAATGGTCATCAAAAATTATACCTTATGGCAAGAGAAGAAGTAACATACAAGTGTATGAAAAAAACTTTTAAAAATAGTAAGGTTTATTTTACACCAGATATTGTTACTACTATGAATGAGTCAAATTATATTGATGAAAAAAAAGGAGTATTATTTTTAGTAAGGAATGATGTTGAAAAAAATATTGACGATATTTCATTAAAGGAAATAGCAGATTTATTTAAAAATAAAAATATAGATATAACTTATTCAGATAATGATAAAGGTGGTATTATACATGAACTAGAAAAACATAATAAAGTGTATGAAATGTTAGACTTATTTAAAAAATCAAAAATTGTTATAACAGATAGATTACATGGAATGATTTTTTCAGTAATAACAGGAACGCCATGTATTGTTTTTGGAAACTATAATTATAAAATAGAAAAAAGTGCAGAATGGTTTAAAAATTTAAATTATATTTCATATATACCAACTAATAAAAATTTCGAGTATATAAATAGTGAAATAGATAGATTATTAAATTTAAAAAAACAAAAATATGATAATAGTTATAGTATAAAAATATTTGATGAAGTTTTTGATGACATAATAAAAAATTAAAAGATGATGCAAAATAAAATTTTGCATCATTGCTAGTTCTAGAAATAGTAATGTGTGCAGGTTTTCGTAAAAGTTGACAAAAATACCTAAAATATAGTATAATTATTATTATGAGGTAATTTATTATGTATTATAATTGGACTAAAGATACAAATACAGAAGAACTAAAAATAGTATGTAACTTAATTAAAAATGGGGAACTTGTCATTTTTCCTACAGAAACAGTTTATGGTATTGGCGCCAATGCTTTAGATAGCAATGCAGTAAATAAGATTTTTATTGCAAAAGGTAGACCATCAGATAATCCACTTATTGTACATATTGCAAATAAATCTGATATAGATAAAATTGCAAAAGATATAACAAAAATGGAAAAAAAATTAATAAACAGTTTTATGCCAGGACCGTTTACGATAATTTTAAAAAGAAAAGAATGTGTGCCAAATAATGTTTCTGCAGGATTAGATACTGTTGCTGTTAGAATGCCAGATAATATAATTGCAAAAGCAATTATTACATATTCTGGAGTACCAATAGCAGCTCCAAGTGCAAATATTTCAGGAAGACCAAGTGGAACTAGCGTTGATGATATAAGAAAAGAACTAGAGGGAAAAGTATCTGCAATAGTAGATGGTGGAAAATCAAACATTGGATTGGAGTCCACTGTCGTAAAAGTAGTAGATGAAGTACCAGTTATATTAAGACCAGGAAAAGTTACTCCTGAACAGATAGAAAAAACGGTAGGAAAAGTTGTTATAGATTCGAATGTATTTGCAAAACCAAAAAAAGATACAAAAGTTGAAAGCCCAGGAATGAAATATAGACATTATGCACCGAATACAAAATGTAAACTTTTTTATGCTAAAGATGAAAAAGACTTAATTTTTGAAATAAATAAGCAAATTCGTATATATAATAATGTTGTAGTATTAGGTTTTAAGGAACATAAAGATAAAATCAATGTAAAAGAAAATAATTACATTGAAGTAAGTAGTAAGGATAATATAGAAGAATATGCCAAAAACATATATACAGATTTAAGAAAAGCAGATAATTTAAATGCAAATGTTATTTTAATAGAAGGGGTAGAAAAGAAAAGTTTTGGAATAGCTATTATGAATAGGCTTTTAAGAACCTGTGAATATGACTATAAAGAACTTTAATTCTATTATTTAGGAGGAATTTATGGAAAAGACTGAAAAAAACGAAAAAATTAGATTTAGCGTTATTATGTGCACATATAATTTGGAAAAAATAGTTGGAACGGCTATAGATAGTGTTTTGGAACAAAAATTTAAAAACTATGAACTAATACTTGTAAATGATGGTTCTGTTGACAAAACTTTAAATGTATTAAAAAAATATGAGAGAAAAGACTCTAGGATTAGAGTCATTAATAATGAAAAAAACATAGGATTGAGTGCCTCTAGAAATAGAGCAATAAAACAAGCTAAAGGTGAATATATAATTCATTTAGATGGAGATGATACCTTATATAATAGAGATACTTTAAGAAAAATAGATGAAACTATAGGAAATGAAGATGTTGATATTACATATTTTGGTGTTCAATATGTAGGTGGTTCTAATAAAGCATATTTACCAAATGCAAAAAATTCAACCAAAGAAGCAAGAATTGTATGTGATATGCATTTTGCTGTAGCTAGTAAAGTATGGAGAAGACATTTTTTAGAGGAAAATAATTTAACTTTTATAGAAGGAATGTATTATGAAGATATGGTTTACTCTATAAAAGGAGCTATACTAGCAAATAAATTAAAATTTGGTTCTTTTCCTATCTATGTTTATTATAGAAATAGAGAAGGAAGCATAATGGCTACTCCAAATATAAAAAGATGTAAAGACATGTATAAGATGTTATATTATTTAATGGAATTGTACGAGCAAACACCAGTAGAATTACAACCATATTTATTAAGTTTCATAAAAAATGAAACCTTTGGTGTACCTGTTAGAATTGATGCAATATTAAAATCATTAAAAGACAAAAGTTATACTCCGGTATTTCCAAAAAGAAATTATGTATATTTAGGAGAAGAACCAACGGTAGTGAATGGAAATATGCCAACTGGAGTACCTAAGGTTATACCAATTTCAATTGCATCTAACGGTAATAGTAAGGTAGAGATAAAAGAAACAGAAGAGCAAATAGCAGCAAAAAATATAACAGATAATGAAATGACACAAATTAATTTCGATAATCAATAATATTAAAATTGCATTTCTAAAAAAGAAATGCAATTTTTGATAGAGTTTTGTAAATGGAGTTTAAATATGAAAACAAAGTTATATATAGTTAGACATACACAAACAATTGGAAATATAGAAAAAAGACTAACAGGCAGAAAAGACTATGATTTAACAGAAGAAGGAAAAAAATATAATAAATATTTAACAAAAAGATTAGAAGATATAAAATTTGATTCAGCATATTCAAGTACTTCAAAGAGGACAAGTCGAACAATTCAGCAATTAGCTGATATAAATCATATAAAGATACGAGAATTAGACGAATTATGTGAAATGTATTTTGGCATTTATGATGGTATGAAATGGACAGAGGTAAATATGATTAATCCACAAATAGATAAAATTCATAGGGAAACCAACGAAATAATGAAAATTCCAGAACAAGAAAGTACAGAAGAAGTAAGAAAAAGAATGAATAAAATAATGTTAAAAATTGCAAATGAAAACTTAGGAAAAACAGTACTGGTTTGTTCGCATGGAGTCGCAATCGAAACATTTTTAAGAAGTATTACAAGAGTACCGTTTGTAAAAGAAAGAAGAGAATATAGTCAAGCTAATACTTCTGTAAATATAGTAAATTTTGATGGTGATACTCAAAAATTTAGTTTGGAAAAGCTAAATGATTTATCACATTTAAAAAAGGAGGAAAAAATATGAAGCAAGATTTAATTTCAGTAATAGTACCTATATATAATGTAGAAAAATATTTAGAAGAATGTATTAGTAGTATTATAAATCAAACTTATAAAAATTTAGAAATTATATTAGTGGATGATGGAAGTAAAGATAATTCTCCAAGAATATGTGATGAAATATCTAAAAAAGATTCAAGAATAAAAGTAATTCATAAGGAAAACGGCGGAATTTCTGATACTAGAAATGTAGGAATATCAAATTCAACTGGAAAATATATTCAATTTATAGATAGTGATGATTTTATGGAAGATAATATGATCGAAACTTTACATAAAGATATTGTGGAAAACGGAGCAGATGTAACTATGTGTTCATATTATTTATTTAAAGACGGAATAAAAACAACGGATGCTACTTACGAAAAAGAAATTTATAATAAAGAGCAAATTTTACAAGAAATTTTATTAGACGAAAAAATTCGTTCTTATGCGTGGAATAAATTATTTAAAAGAAACTTATTTGATGGAATAAAATTTCCTAAGGGAAAGGTTTTTGAAGATATATATATAATACCACTAGTACTTGAAAAAGCAGAAAAAGTTGTTTTTAATAATATTCCTCTATATTATTACAGACAAAGAGAGGGGAGTATATTACACAAACAAACTAATGAATTAAGATTAGAATATATAAAAGCTGCTTTAAAAATAAATAAAGAAATTGAAAATAATTTTCCAAATTTAAAACAATATTGTGCATATAATATTGCACATATTACAATAAAAACATATAATGATATTGGTTTTTTTGATATGAAGGATTTGATGGATAATAATATAGTAAAGGATTTGTATATACAAACAAAGAAAATTTTTGAAAATAAAGAGCTAGAAGCATTTATTATTAAAAATAGTAATAGTGTAAAAAAATTACATTATTACTACATGTTAACAGACTTAGATAAATACATAGAAAATAATAGATGCTTACCAGTAATATATCCAGAATATGGAAATTTATTATTAGCACATAAGGGGAAGATATGAAACTAATAGTAGGACTTGGAAATCCAGAAAATGAAGAAAATTTTGCAAATACTAGGCACAATATGGGCTTTAATGTAATAAATCTATTAGCCAAAAAATATGATATAGAAATATCTAGAACAAAATTCAATAGTTTATATGGGAGTGGAATTATAGAAAATGAAAAAGTAATTTTATTAAAACCACAAACCTATATGAATTTGAGTGGAGAAGCTGTAATAGAATTTATGAATTTCTATAAATTATCAGAAGAAGATTTAATTGTAGTATATGATGATATAGATATAGAACCAGGAAAAATACGAATTAAGAGAAATGGATCAGCGAGTACTCATAATGGAATGAAATCTATAGTACATTATTTAAATACACAAAATTTTGAAAGAGTACGAGTAGGGATAGGAAAACCAGAATTTAACGGAGACTTAATTTCTTATGTAATTGGTGATATACCTACTGAAGAAAAAGAGTTATTATCAGAAGGAGTAAGTAAAGCAGAAGAAGCAATAGAAACTATTTTAAAAGATGGAATAGAAACTGCAATGAATTTATATAATTAAAGAGGACTTATGAAAGAGATTATTATTTACGAAGAAAATGAAAATAAAACAATAATGTATGTAGAAAACCAAAAAATTTTAGAAAAGTATGAAGAAAACGAAACTAATAGAACAATTGAAGGAAATATCTACATAGGAAAAGTACAAAATATTTTAAATGGTTTACAAGCGGCATTTGTAGATTTAGGAAATGGTAAAAATGCTTTTATCCATTTAAAAGATATTTTACCAAAAAGAAATATTGTAGAAGAGCCAGAACTAAGTGAAGATGAAAAAAAGCTGAATATAAAAGACTACATAAATCCTGGTATGCCAATAATAGTTGAAGTAAAAAGGGATGAAACTTCAAATAAAGGAGCTCGTGTTTCAACTCATATTAGCATAAAAGGTAGATTTATAGTATATATGCCAAATGCAACTTTTATAACAGTTTCTCAAAAAATAAAAGATAAAGAAAAAAGAAATGAATTAATTAAAATTGCTGAAAAATATTTACCGCAAAATACAGGTGCAATATTAAGAACTGTAAGTGAAAGTGCTACAGAACAGGAAATAAAAGAGGATATAGAAGCACAAATAGAAAAATGGGAAAATATAAAGAAATTAGAAGTGGAAAAATATCCAAAAGAAATTTTTAATAGTGGTGGAATAATTAAGAAAATAATTATAGATTTAGCAGATAATGACTTAGATAGAATAGTTGTAAATAGTGCAGCTATGAAAAGTAAAATTGAAGATATTTTGAAGGAAATTGACAAAAAATTGGAGATATACTTTCCTAAAGATAATATTTTAGATTGGTATAATCTTAGAAGAGATTTAGCAGCTATTGAGAGTAGAAAGGTTTGGTTAAAAAATGGCGGTTTTATAACCATAGACAAAACAGAAGCTTTAACAGCAATAGATGTAAATTCAGGAAAATTTGTTGGAAAAAACAATTTAGAAGAAACCATATTTTTAGTTAATGAGCAAGCTGCAGCAGAAATTGCAAGGCAGATTAGACTAAGAGATATAGGTGGAATTATACTAATAGATTTTATAGATATGTATTCAGAGGAGCACAAAAAGAAAATTATAGATATAATGCGAAAAGAAACACAGTCAGATAGAAGTAGAGTACAGATTGAGGAATTTACAAAACTAAATTTATTAGAATTAACAAGAAAACATATATGTAGTAATTTTAAATAAGTTTATAGGAAACTTAAAAAACCTAAATATATAAAAAAGGATTTTATATTATGAGTATTTTATCTTATGTAGTAGCTTTTGCAGTATTAATTTTAGTTTTAAAAATAATTGCTTTACCTTTTAAAATCGCAATTAAGTTTATTATTAATTCCATAATAGGAGGAATTATTTTAGCTATCTGCTCTTTCTTTGGAGTAGGAATAGTTTTAAATTGGTGGATGATAGTTTTAACTGGCTTATTTGGAATTCCAGGTTTTGCAATTGCAGTTATTATTACAATGCTAATATAAATTACTTACTAATGAAAAGAATTTAAAATAAAAAATATATGGAGTAGATTATGAAAGTAGGATTTGTTTCATTAGGTTGTAGCAAAAATTTAGTAGATACAGAAATGTGTATAGGAATTTTCAGGAAAGAAAATTTTGAAATAGTAAATTCAAAAGAAGAGGCAGAAATAATTGTTGTAAATACTTGTGGTTTTATAGAGCCAGCTAAAGAAGAAGCTATTAATACTATTTTAGAAATGGCAAAATTTAAAGAGATTGGAAATTGTAAGTATTTAATTGTTATAGGTTGTCTGGTAGAAAGATATAAAAAAGAATTAGAAAAAGCTTTGCCAGAAGTAGACTTGTTTTTAAGTATAGATGAATATAAAGATTTTTGGGGAAAAGTCTCTAATTTACTTAAATTATCTAATAAATCAAAAAACACTTTAGATTATATGGATAGAGTAATTTCTACTGGAAATACTACAGCATATTTAAAAATTGCAGAAGGATGTAGCAATAGATGCACATATTGTGCAATTCCATATATAAGAGGTCCATACATAAGTAGAAAATTTGAAGATATATTAAAAGAAGCTAAAATGTTAGCTAGCAAGGGAATAAAAGAACTTATTGTTATAGCTCAAGATACTACAAAATATGGAATAGATTTGTATGGAAAAGAAAGATTAGCAGAACTTCTTAAAGAATTATGCAAGATAGATGGTTTTAAATGGATAAGATTTTTATATGCTTATCCAGAAAGTATCACAGATGAGCTAATTCAAGTAGTAAAAGAAAACGAGAAAATATGTAAATATTTTGATATACCACTTCAACATTTTTCTGATTCTGTATTAAAGAGAATGAATAGAAAAAGTGATAGTAAGAGTATAGAAAATCTAATAAACAAGCTTAGAAAAGAAATTCCAGAAGTAATTTTAAGAACTACTCTAATGGTAGGTTTTCCAGGAGAAACAGAAGAAGATTTTTTTGAGCTTTATGAGTTTGTGAATAGAGCTAAATTTGAAAGGCTTGGAGTATTTAAATATTCTAAAGAAGATGGAACTCCAGCTAGCAGATTAAAAAATCAAATTCATCCAAAAACTAAACAAGCAAGATATAAAAGAATAATGGAATTAGAAAAACAGATTTCAAAAATCAAATTAGAAGAAAAAATTGGCAATATTTATGAAGTACTAATAGAAGGAAAAACAGAAGATGGAGAGTATTATATAGGTAGAAGCTATATGGATATTCCAGATGAAGATGGTGTTGTTTTTATAAGAACAAAAGAAAAGCTAGAAATGGGAAATTGGATAAATTGTAAAATTACAGATGTAGTAGAATATGACTTATTAGCAGAAAAAATAAATTGAAAGAAAGGCGATAGCTAATGCCAAAAAAACCAAAGAAGATATTAAAAAACATACTAAAAAACTTTAAAAATCGTTATTTTAGAAGAAGATTTATTTTATTTATATTTTGTGCAATTTTTCTAATTGCAATTTTATATGGTGGCTTTAAAATAGCAAGTAATTTAAGTGCAAACGCAGCTAGAAGAGAATATGAAAATAAGATATTTGGTACGCTTCAAGAAAAGTCAGCAGAAATAACCGAATTTTATACTTATGGAACTCATTTTCAAATATCTGGAACATTAGATGCAATTAGCGCAGATAATTTTGAAAATGCAAAATTGGTTTTAGTTAGTGAGAATACAGAAAAAGAGTTTGCAATAGAAGGAAATGTACAAGATAATAAGCTTATGTTTTCTTCCGCAGGATTAATTAATAGTGGAATAAACTTAGATGAATTAGGAATAGATACATATTATTTAAAATTAAGACTAAAATTAAACAATAGCACTGAGCCTAAATATTATACTTTAGTGAATTCGAGTTCTTATCCAAATATAGAATACTATACAGTAACTAAAAATGGAAAAAATAATAAAGTAAAAATAGATTTTACAGAATATCAAACTATTGAAGAAAAGAATCTAAGTTGCTTAAAAATACAAGTAGAGGAAGCTACTTTACCAGATAATGTTTATGATATTGTAATAGATGCAGGACATGGTGGTAAAGATAGTGGAGTAAAAGCAGGAGGATATGAAGAAAAGAATATAACATTAGATATTAGTAAAATCTTAAAGACTGAATTAGAACAAAGAGGATATAAAGTAAAATTAACCAGAGATGATGAAAATACAGAAGACTTTACTGCTACAAATATGTACGACGAAAATGGAAGAATAGATATTGCTTGTAAATCTGAAGCAAAATTAATGATTTCCCTACATATAAATGATGGTTCTAGTAAAATGTCTGGACTAGAAGTTTATGCACCTTGCAAAAGTGATTTAACATTAGCAAGAACAATGGCAAATAAATTAATAGAAAATACTTATATAGAATTTTCAAATAATACTAGCTTTAAAGAAACAGATGGTGTTTATGTTAAAAACTTTAATGCAAATATGATAAAAGATGCAGAAGAGACTGCAAAAGAGAAAAATTATGAACCATATCCTTTAACAGAGGATACACCATATTTATATACTATTAGAGAAGTAGGTGGAATTGCAACAAATGCCTATGTAGATGGTAGAAATACAGCCTATGCTAAGAATGTACATTATAATTCTAATCAGGGAATAGAGTGCTATCAAATAGAAATGGGATATATAGATACAGATCTTCAAAAGATTATAGAAGAAGAGGAAGGATATGCTTATTCAATAGCAGAAGCAATAGCAGAAGCGTGGAAATAGAAAAAGTTACTATATGAAGTGCACCCAAAATGTTAGACAAAAATCTAACATTTGGAGGTGCATTTTTTAATGAGTAAATATTCATTGGAA
>CALXPP010000014.1 GCA_944390345.1 uncultured Clostridia bacterium | reverse complement strand
ACAATCACATTGTATCATTTGTAATTATATGTGTCTATTTTTATTTCAAAGTGCGTCACTTAATTTTACCATTTATGCTTTATTTTTATAAGATAGCTCTAAAAGATTCGATATATTTATAAAAGAAGTTAAAAAGCTGCTATAAAGCAGCTTTTACTAAGGTTTAATATTATTCACTTACAGCTTTTTGTTCTTTCTTATCTTCTGATTCTTTATTTTCATCTTCACTCTTTGGTGAAAATTTTGTATTTATCTGTAAATTTTGATAGTGTTTTAAACCTGTTCCTGTTGGTATTAATTTACCTATAATAACATTTTCTTTTAGTCCAATTAAGTTATCTACTTTTCCTTTTATAGCAGCTTCTGTTAATACTTTAGTTGTTTCTTGGAAAGATGCTGCTGATAAGAAACTCTCTGTTGCTAAAGAAGCTTTAGTAATACCAAGTAATGCTCTCTTTCCAGTAGCTGGTTTCTTTCCTTGTGCTATCATTTCTGCATTTTTCTCTTCAAAATCTAATAATTCAACTAAAGATGCTGTATAGAACCCTGTATCTCCTGGATCTTCTATTCTTACTTTTTTAAGCATTTGTCTTGCTATAACTTCTATATGTTTATCATTAATGTCAACACCCTGATTTCTATAAACTTTTTGAACTTCTGAAATAATATATTGATAAACACCTTCTGGTCCTTTTATTGCTAATAATTCACTTGGATTTATAGAACCTTCTGTTAATGGATCCCCTGCATTTACTTCTGCTCCATCTTTTACTTTTAATTTTGAACCAAAGCTTATTACATAAGTTTTTGCATTATCTTTACCTACAACAACTACTTCTTTTCTCTTCTTTTCTTCTTTTATTTGTACAGTACCATCAATTTCTGTAATTGTAGCTAAACCTTTTGGATTTCTAGCTTCAAATAACTCTTCAACTCTAGGAAGACCTTGTGTAATATCTCCACCAGCAACACCACCTGTATGGAATGTTCTCATTGTAAGCTGTGTACCAGGCTCACCTATAGATTGAGCAGCTATTATACCAACTGATTCACCAAGGTTAACTCTTTGTCTAGTTGCTAAGCCCATACCATAACATTTACTACAAGCACCATGTTTACATTTACAGCCAAGTATAGATCTAACTCCTACTTTTGTTACACCTGTATCAACAATTTGTTTTGCAATTTTATCTGTAACCATTGTGTTAGTATCTGCTATTACTTCTCCAGTTTTTGGATCTTTAAAGTCTTCTAATAAAAATCTTCCTACTAATCTTTCTTCTAAGCCTTCTATTACTTGATTTCCATCTTTTATATCTTCTAATACAATTCCTTCATTAGATCCACAGTCTTCTTCACGAATAATAATATCTTGAGAAACATCAACTAATCTTCTTGTTAAGTATCCAGAGTCTGCTGTTCTTAAAGCTGTATCTGTTAAACCTTTTCTAGCACCATGTGCTGAAATGAAGTATTCAAGAGAATCTAGACCTTCACGGAAACAAGATTTAACTGGAATTTCAACAGCTTTACCAGAAGTATTTGCCATAAGACCACGCATACCAGCAATTTGTCTTAATTGGTTCATATTACCACGAGCTCCTGATTGAGCCATCATATAAATTGGATTTAATTCATCAAAATTTTTCTTCATAGCTTCTGTAACATCTGAAGTAGCTTTTTCCCAAATTTTAATAACAGCATTATATCTTTCTTCATCTGTTATAGCTCCACGCTTATATTGTCTATGAATATTTTCTACATCTTTATCTGCTTGAGCTAAAATATCTTTCTTAGCTGCAGGTACTGCAACATCTGCAACAGATACTGTAATAGCACCTTTTGTTGAATATTTATATCCAGTTGCTTTAATATAGTCTAGTACTTTTGCTGATTCTGATAAGCCATGTACATTTATACATTTTGCAACTATTGTTCCTAAATTTTTCTTAATTACAGGAAAATCTATTTCTAAATTAAATTCTTTTTCTGGATCTGTTCTATCTACAAAACCTAAGTCTTGTGGAATTCCTTGATTATAAATTAATCTTCCTACTGTAGTTTCTATTGTTTTACTTCTTACAGTTCCATCTTCATCTGTTTTAAATCTTCTAACTTTAATTTTACAATGTAGACCTACATCTCCATTTTGGTATGCCATCATAGCTTCATCTTCATCTTTGAAATACATACCTTCGCCTTTTTCACCATCAATTTGTACTGTTAAGTAATAAGCACCTAAAATCATATCTTGAGTTGGTACTGTAACTGGTTTTCCATCTTGAGGTTTTAATAAGTTATTTACAGAAAGCATTAAAAATCTTGCTTCTGCTATTGCCTCTGGTGTAAGTGGCACATGAACTGCCATTTGGTCACCATCAAAGTCTGCATTAAAAGCTGTACAAACTAATGGATGAAGTTTTATTGCTCTACCTTCTACTAATATTGGTTGGAAAGCTTGAATACCTAATCTATGTAGTGTAGGAGCACGGTTTAACATAACTGGATGATCTTTAATTACTTCTTCTAAGATATCCCATACTTCTGGTCTTAATTTTTCTACCATTCTCTTTGCATTTTTAATATTATGTGCTAAACCTCTTTTTACTAATTCCTTCATAACAAATGGTTTAAATAATTCTACAGCCATTTCTTTTGGTAGACCACATTGATATATCTTTAGCTCAGGTCCTACAACAATAACTGAACGACCTGAGTAGTCAACTCTTTTACCTAATAGGTTTTGACGGAATCTACCTTGTTTACCTTTAAGCATATCTGATAAAGATTTTAATGGTCTGTTTCCTGCACCAGTAACTGGTCTTCCTCTTCTTCCATTATCTATTAAAGCATCTACAGACTCTTGAAGCATTCTCTTTTCGTTTCTAACAATTATTTCTGGTGCTCCTAATTCTAATAATCTTTTTAAACGGTTATTTCTATTTATTACTCTTCTATATAAATCATTTAAATCAGATGTAGCAAATCTACCACCATCTAATTGAACCATTGGTCTTAATTCTGGTGGAATTACAGGAATTACATTCATAATCATCCATTCTGGTTTGTTTCCTGACATTCTAAAAGATTCAACAGTATCTAATCTTTTAATTAATTTTGCCTTTTTTTGCTCACTAGCTTTTACCAATTCTTTTTTTAGACTTTCAGACAATTTATCTACATCTATTTCTGCTAATAATTTACGAATTGCTTCTGCTCCCATCTCAGCTTTAAAAGAACCTCTACCATATTTTTCTTCAGCTTCGTGGTATTCTTTTTCATTTAAAATCTGACATTTTAATAATCCTGATGTTCCTTTATCTGTAACAATATATGCTGCAAAATATATAACTTTTTCTAAGCTTCTTGGAGAGATATCTAGCATTAAAGCAACTCTACTTGGAATACCTTTAAAATACCAAATATGAGCAATTGGTGCCGCAAGTTCTATATGTCCCATTCTCTCACGCCTTACTTTTGAAGTTGTAACTTCTACACCACAACGATCGCAAACAATTCCCTTATATCTTACTCTCTTATATTTACCACAATGACATTCCCAATCTTTTGTTGGACCAAAGATTTTTTCACAGAATAAACCATCTTTTTCTGGCTTTAAAGTTCTATAGTTTATTGTTTCTGGTTTTTTAACTTCTCCGTGAGACCATTCTCTTATTTTCTCATCTGAAGCCAAACCTATTTTAAGCTTATTAAAAACTTCTAATTCTTCCACTTTTAAAGTAGCCCCCTAATTTAAAATTCTTTGAATTATTATCTAGTTATAGCAATATACACTGCTGCACACTTTCAAAATCAATTGCTATAACTTTTATAATAATTCCTATTCAATTATTTTAATTTCTTATTCTTCCTCAGAATCTAAATCTTTAAAAATTTTATCATCTGGAATATCTTCTTCATCTAAAATATTTGTGAAAAATTCATCTTCATTATCTTCACTATAGTCATTTTCTAATTCGTCTTCATTAACTTCTGTTAGATTATCCTCTGCTAGTTCTGACTCGTCTAATCTTTCTTCAACTCCGTCCATGCCTTCTTCTGTATGCTCTTTAATTTCAAGTTCTTCATCTTGATCATTATATAGTTTGATGTCTAGTCCTAAAGATTGAAGTTCTTTAATTAATACTTTGAAAGATTCTGGTATTCCTGGTTCTGGGATATTTTCTCCCTTAACTATTGCTTCATAGGTCTTTACTCTACCTAACACATCATCAGATTTTACTGTTAAAATTTCTTGTAATGTATAAGCTGCACCATAAGCTTCTAATGCCCAAACCTCCATTTCACCAAATCTTTGTCCACCAAATTGTGCTTTTCCACCAAGTGGTTGTTGAGTAACTAAAGAATATGGTCCTGTTGAACGAGCATGAATTTTATCATCTACTAAATGGTGTAATTTAAGCATATACATAACACCAACTGTAATAGGTTTGTCAAAAGGTTCTCCAGTTCTACCATCATATAAAATAGTTTTTCCATTTGTCTCTAATCCTGCTGTTTTTAGCATTTCTTCTATATCTTCTTCTGAAGCACCATCAAATACTGGTGTAGCCACTTTCCAGCCAAGCATTCTAGCAGCTGCTCCTAAATGTACTTCAAGTACTTGACCTAAATTCATACGAGAAGGAACACCTAATGGATTTAATACTACATCTACTGGTGTACCGTCTGGCATAAACGGCATATCTTCAACAGGTAAAATTCTTGAAATAACACCCTTGTTTCCATGACGGCCAGCCATTTTATCTCCAACAGATATTTTTCTTTTTTGAGCAATATATACACGAATAATTTGATTTACACCAGGACCTAATTCATCTGAATTTTCTCTAGTATAAACTTTAACATCAACTATTGTTCCAGCTTCTCCGTGAGGCACACGAAGTGAAGTATCACGAACTTCTCTTGCTTTTTCGCCAAATATAGCTCTTAAAAGTCTTTCTTCTGCTGTTAGCTCTGTCTCTCCTTTTGGTGTAACTTTACCTACTAAAATATCTCCTGGTCTTACTTCGGCACCTATACGAATAATACCATTTTCATCTAAGTCTTTTAATGAATCTTCTCCAACATTTGGAATATCTCTTGTGATTTCTTCTGGTCCAAGCTTTGTATCACGGCATTCGCAATCGTAATCTTCTATATGTAAAGAAGTTAAAACATCTTCTTTTACTAGTCTTTCATTTAATAATATAGCATCCTCGTAGTTGTAACCTTCCCAAGTTGTAAAAGCAATAAGTAGATTTTTTCCTAATGCCATCTCACCTTTATATGTAGCTGGTCCATCTGCAATTACATCTCCTCTTTTTACTACTTCTCCTTCTTTTACTATTGGTCTTTGGTTTATACATGTACTACCATTTGTTCTTTTAAACTTTCTTAGAGTATATGTTTTCTTTTCCCCTAATTCATTCTTTATAACAATTTCATCTCCTGTTACAGTCTCTACTACACCATTTTCATCTGATAAAATCATAACGCCTGAATCTTTTGCTGCTTTATATTCAATACCTGTTCCTACAATTGGTGAATCTGTAATCATAAGAGGTACAGCTTGACGCTGCATATTAGCTCCCATTAAAGCACGGTTTGCATCATCATGCTCTAAGAAAGGAATCATTGCTGCTCCAACTGATACTAATTGTTTTGGAGAAACATCTACATAATCTACTTGTTCTCTTTCAACTTCTTTAATTTCTGCTTTATCTCTTACACGAATTCTTTTATTTAATAAACATCCATTCTCATCTACTGGTTCTGAAGCTTGAGCAATAATGTATTGATCTTCTTCATCTGCAGTCATATATCTAACTTCATCAGTTACTTTTGAATTTGCTTCTTTGTCTACTCTTCTATATGGTGTTTCTACAAATCCATATTCATTGATTATAGCAAAAGTTGAAAGTGCAGATATAAGTCCAATGTTTGGTCCTTCTGGAGATTCTATTGGACATAATCTTCCATAGTGAGTATAGTGTATATCTCTAACTTCAAAACCTGCTCTCTCTCTTGATAAACCACCAGGTCCTAAAGCAGAAATTCTTCTTTTATGTGTTAACTCTGATAGTGGATTACATTGGTCCATAAATTGTGATAATTGTGAACTACCAAAGAACTCTCTAATAGATGAAGTAATTGGCTTTGTATTAATAAGAGTTTGAGGTGTTACAATATCTAAGTCTTGAATTGTCATTCTTTCACGAACAACTCTCTCTAGTCTTGTAAGACCAATTCTAAATTGATTTTGTAGTAATTCGCCAACACAACGAATTCTTCTATTTCCTAAATGATCAATATCATCTGTTGAACCTAATCTTGTTTTTGATGGATCTGAAATATAAGTATTATATTCTAGATTTAACAAATAATTTATTGAAGCTAAAATATCTTCTGTAGTAACATGTTTTGGTACTAATTCTTCTAGTCTTTCTTCTATTACTTTTGCTAAATCTTTTTCTGCTGTTGTTTCTAATATATTTTGAAGTACAGCATAGTTAACATCAACTTTAATTCCAAGTTCTTCTGCAATTTTTGGTGCCACATAAGCTTTAATATCAACAGTTCCATTTCCTATTACTTTTGCTTTTTTATCTTCTATTTTTACATATACTACATTTATGCCAGCATCTTGTATTTCCTTTGCAACTTCACGAGTAATTAAAGAATCTTTTTGAACTAATATTTCACCTGTTTCTGGATTTACAATATTTTCATAAGCAATATGATTTGAAATTCTTTCAGCCAAGCTTAATTTTTTGTTGTATTTGTATCTACCAACTTTTGCTAAATCGTATCTTCTGCTATCAAAGAATAATCCATCAAATAAATTTCTAGCAGCATCTACAGTTGGAAGCTCTCCTGGTCTTAATTTCTTATAAATTTCAATTAAAGCTTCATCTGCAGTTTTTATTGGATCTTTAGCTATAGTAGCTAAAATCTTATCTTCTTCTCCGAAAAAATCTATAATTTTTTCATCTGTATCTAAACCTATAGCTCTTAGTAATGAAGTTACTGGTAATTTTCTAGTTCTATCTATTCTTACCCAAAAAACATCATTGCTATCTGTTTCGTATTCAAGCCAAGCACCACGAATTGGCATTACAGTTGCTGTATATAATTTTTTTCCAGCTTTATCATAACTAGAATCATAATAGCAACCAGGTGAACGAACTAATTGGCTAACAACAACTCTTTCTGCACCATTAATAACAAATGTTCCGCTATCTGTCATTACAGGAAAATCACCTAAATAAATTTCTTGCTCTTTAATTTCTCCTGTTTCACGATTAATTAGTCTAACTTTTACATGAAGTCTTGTAGAGTATGTTGCATCTCTTGCTTTTGCTTCTTCTAGAGAATATTTTGTTTCTTTCTCCATATAATAATCAAAAAATTCTAAAACTAGATTTCCTGAATAGTCTATTATTGGAGAAATATCTTTTAAAACTTCTCCTAGACCTTCTTTAATAAACCAGTCGTAAGAATCTTTTTGAACTTTGATAAGATTAGGAATTTCTATAAAATCTCCTATCTTAGAAAAAGTTTTTCGTGTACATTTTTCATGTACTACATCTTTTACCTTTACCAAAATAAACCACCCTTTTAAATAAATTTTAGCAGGCTTAATATATTTCATTTTAAGTAAAGTCCCTCTTGGCTAAAAGGTTGTTACTAAAAAAATTTATCCCTGCCAAAAAATAAGTTTTTTTAGTAGTTCCTCTTCTAGTCAATTCCTCTTTACTAAAATTTATATACACTTAGAAATACAATAAAGGTAGCACAAAATAATAAATTAAATTTTTCTACCTTTATCCTCCAATATTTCTTATAAACATATTTATGCTATATTAATATAACATATTTTACCATTTGTAGTCAAGCCTTTTGCTAAAATTTTCTTAGGGATTTTGAACTTTTACTTGATTTTCTTTCTTAATTTATCAATTATATTAAAATATTACAATTTAATTAAATTTATATATTCTTGTTAGTTGCGATTTTTTATATTTTGTATTATAGTATATATAGATTTAAAATTACTTGGAGCTTAAAAATGAATTATTTAATAAAATATTCAAAATTGAATATAAAAAAAGTATTAATTGTATCAATATCTATTATTTTAATTTTGCTAATAATAGTATTTTTTGTACTCAGCCAAAGATCAAAGCTTGAACAAAAAAACTATGGGGAAACACTAGGCAATAATAAAGTTTTTTATAGTCTCTCTAAGGAAGTTCAAGTTATTATCCCTAAAAGCTATGAATTAAAGCAATTTAACACCTATACAAATTACTTACTAGAGTTAAGAAATGAGAAATCTTTAAATGTATTCGTTTCTAAATTAACTGTAGAGTCAGATAGAACAATTAAAAATATTATTCAAGCAGATAGAGAAACTTATATAAAAGAATTTAATTCTATTTCAAACTTATCTGATATAAAAGAATTATCTATTAATAATAATCCAACTTATACTTACAGTTTTCATTATCTAGATAAGAATCAAAATAAAGCTTTTTATCTTCAAATAGTTTTTATGCAGATGAATAACAATTTATATGTTTTTGATTTTGATTTTCCTTTGGAAGACTTAAGTATGTATAGTAATTTTATTACTGATTTTTTAAATAATTTTAAAGTATTATAAAACAATTCTATCTCATATATTATTAATAAAGCACGCAAAAGATGCGTGCTTTGTTAATAATATTATTCTAAAAATTTTAATTTTCATTAAGCTTTTTCTTTTTATTATTGTCTTTCTCTAAATTAATTTCATTTATTCTATCTAAAACAATTATCTTTAGTAAAGCTATTACAGGAACACCTAAAAACATTCCTAATATTCCAAAATATGCTCCCCCCAAGGTTACTCCGAAAATTACTAATATTGGGCTCAAGCTTAAAGAATTTCCTAAAATTCTAGGATTTATGACATTAGCATCTATTTGCTGAACTATTATAGTAATTATTGCAAGCCATAAAGCTTTTGCAAAGCCTCCTGTAAAAATAGTAATTATTACTGCCAAAGAGACTCCAAATATAGCTCCAAAATAAGGAATTAAATTGAATATTCCTACCATTAAGCCTAAAACAACACCATATCTAATTTTCATTATAGACATAATTATTGCTACAATTACTCCAACTAAAAGAGCATCTATTATTTGACTTGAAACATAATTATAAAAAATACTATTAGTTTTTAAATAATAATTTCTTACTTTGTTGTATGTTTTATCATTTAATACAGCTTTACAAATATTCTTCAAAAAGCTTTTTATATCTTTTCTTTCTAATAATAGATATATAGAAATTACAATTGTTACAAAAGCATCAAATATTGCTCCTGTTGCACCTAAAATTCCTTTTATATATGAATTTATACTTTCAAAGCTTATTAAATTCTTTACTATTTCTGCAATATCTAAATTTTTTAAGTCTTGCACTAAATCTGTTGAATTTACTTTATTAAAAATTGAGCCTTCTGGTGCGTCCTCTAAAAAAGCAATTGCCCTAGTATAATAGTTTGGTATATTATTTGCTAAATCTGTTACACTTTTAGATATACTCGGTATTACAAAATTCATTATAATAAAAATTACTATTAGTACTATTAGATATACGGTTAAAACACTTAATCCTCTTCTTCTTTTCCTTAAAAATTTAAGTTTTGAAGAATTATAAGTATTTTCTAATTTTTTGCAAGGTATATATAATAAATATGCTAATATTACTCCTAATATAAACGGTTTTAATACTTGCAAAAAATTTCCAATAGTATTTACTATATCTGTAAAATTATCTAATAATTTATAAACCGCAATTGCTGCTATTGCAAAAGAAAACCAAAAAAGCCATTTTTTCCAATCCTTCTCGTTTTTCATTAAATCTTCCTTACCTTTCGTAATAAATTAAAGTGCTATATCTAATTCTACAGGACAATGATCGCTTCCTGCTATATTAGAATGTATTTTAGCTTCTTGTATTTTATCTTTTAATTTATTTGAAACAACAAAATAATCTATTCTCCAACCAATATTTTTTTCTCGTGCTCTTCCCATATAAGACCACCAAGAATAAGAATCTGTCTTGTCTGGGTATAGATATCTAAAACTATCTACAAAACCACTTTCTAATAACTTTGTAAATTTTTCTCTTTCTTCATCAGTAAATCCCGCATTTCCTCTATTAGTTTTAGGATTTTTTAAGTCTATTTCATTATGAGCTACATTTAAATCTCCACAAAGTATTACTGGCTTTTTTGAATCTAAATCTTTCAAATATTTTCTGAAGGCATCTTCCCAGTTCATTCTGTATTCTAGTCTCGTTAATTCTCTTTGAGCATTAGGTGTATAGCAATTTACTAAATAAAATTTTTCAAATTCTAAAGTTATAACTCTACCTTCTGTATCATATATATCTATACCTATTCCTTTACTCATTGAAATAGGTGCAACTCTTGTAAAAATTGCTGTCCCTGAATAGCCCTTTTTTTCTGCACTATTAAATATTTGTTCATAACCTTCAAAACTTATATCTAGTTGTCCTTCTTGCATTTTTGTTTCTTGGATACAAAAAATATCTGCTGCAAGTTCTTTAAAAATATTTTCAAATCCTTTATTCCAAACGGCTCTTAATCCATTAACATTCCATGATATTAGTTTCACTAGTCTTCACCTTTCATTTAAAATTACATCTGTATTATATATTTAAGCCTCTAAAAAATCAATAGTCTTACTGCTTTCTTGAAAATTTACTTTACAAAATTTATTTGTATTTAAAATATTTGTTTTACATATTTTATTTTTAAGCTATTCTTATTTTTTAAAATTTGAATTGCATCAAAGCTTATTTGAAATTTTTCAAGTTTATTTTGTTTAATAAACACTTTGGCAGTATTTTCTATATGCCTTTTTTTGTATCTATTTATTGCTTCTATCCCTTCTCCATAATTTAAATTTGTTCTCGTTTTTACTTCAATAAATATTATTTGTCTTTTATATTTAGCTATAATATCTATTTCTCCGAAATAATTTTTATAATTTCGAGTTAAAATCTCATAACCATTATCTCTTAAAAATTTACAAGCTAATTCTTCTCCAAAGTCTCCTTTAATTTTATTTAAGTGTTTATTTTTCATTTTTTAATCTTAAATTATTTGTTATATCCTTTCTAGTAACTAATTCTTTTTGTTTACTTTTCCCAGCTTTAAATTTAAAATTGAACATTTCTCCTAAAAAATTTTCTGTTTCTGTATCTACGGTTAATATAATACTAGTACCCTTCAATATATCTATACAATCTATAAAAATATAATTCAATTTTTCTTCTTTTTTTATTTGTTTTAATATATTTCGTATTTTTTCTTCTTTTTCCTTTAAGAAATCTTCTACATCCGTAATTTCTAGTTGCGCAGCAATTAATCTTTTACCTTTAAAATTTAATACAATTTTTGCTTCCATATCTTCTCTTAGATTTTCATCTTTTAATATAGATTTCTTTCTAAAGATTTCTTCTATTTTTTCTTCTGATATTTCTGCACAATTATTCTTTAGCCAATATGTCATTTCTATATCTTTTCTTTTTGTAGTTTTAGCTTTTAAATTTATACTATTAGATATTATGGCATAGTATAACAAAATAGCTGATTCCCTAGAAATTTTAATATTTTCATTTTTAAATCTTTCTGCAACCAAAGTAGCTGCTGCACCTAATAATTCTATTTGAACTTTTGCATTAACACATAAATTACAACTTTCTGTTTTTACATGATGATCTATTATCTCTACTACCTCTTCTGGTTTAATAAACTTTAATCTATTTACATTATTTAAATCTACTAATACTGCTTCTGAAGGCTTTTCCCAGTTTTTTAGACTATTTAGATGTATATTGAAGATATCACAAACTATTTTTACTTCTTCTTTAGGTTTTCCATTTATATAATAATGTGCATTCTCTCCTTTATTTTTTAGATACTCTTCATAGGCAAACATACAAGCGACTCCATCTAAATCTGGACCATTATACGAAGTTATTATTTTTTTCATACTTTTTCTCCTATATTTAAACTAATTCTAATATAACATATTTAATAAAATAATTCTATATTTATATCCTCTTATATCCTTGTTCTCTTTTTATTAATTTAAGACACTCTAATTCCATTAATATTTCTAATAACTCTTTTCTACTTTTTTTAGTTATCCACATAAGTTCTTCTAGATTTTTTTCTTCTTCTAAAATAGATAATATTTCTTCATTAGGTATTTTGTCTTTTGGAAGTTTTGTTTTGTCTTTGGGTAAAATACAATTTTTAAATTCAGAAAATTCATTAATTATATCCTCTACGCAAGTGGTAATTTGAGCTCCTTCTTTAATAAATCTATTCACTCCAATTCCATTTTTTAAATCCAATCTACCAGGTAGTGCAAAGATTTTTTTACCCTGTTTTTTAGCAAAATTTACTGTTATTGATGTTCCACTTCTATAAGCTGCTTCTACTACTAACACTCCTAAGGAAAGTCCACTTATAATTCTATTCCTTTTTGGAAAATTTTTAGAGTTAAAATCCACATCTGGTTCACATTCTGTTAATACTAATCCATTTTTTTCTAATATACTGTGCATAAGTGATGTATTTTCTTTTGGAAAAATGTGCTTCAAACCTGTTCCTAAAACAGCAATTGTAGGTGCATTTAATTTTACTGCTTCTAAATGAGCTATACTATCTATTCCTATTGCCATTCCACTAATAATAAGTATACCTCTAAGTGTTAATTCTCTTGCAAAATTCTCACAATTTCTAATTCCATAATCTGAAACTTTTCTGCTACCTATTATAGCTATTGCTGGTCTATATAATAAGTCTATATTTCCAACACAATAAAGAACTTTGGGTGGATTTTTTATATTTAATAAGTTTTTTGGATATTTTTCTGAATTTATTTCTATTTTTACTATTTTCATATTTCTCCTATCTAATATTTTTATAATGAATTGCCTCTAATATGTGCTCTGTAGATATTTTTTCTTCATTTGATAAATCTGCTATAGTTCTAGCAAGTTTTATAATTTTAAAATAACTCCTTATGCTAATTACATTATTACTCAATAACTTTTCTAAGATATTTTTACTTTTTTGATTAATTTGGCAATATCTTTTTAATTGCTTTGAATTAAGTTCACTATTAAAATTTATATCTTCTTTTTTATATCTATCTGCTTGAATTATTTGAGCTTTCATTATTCTTTCAGATATCTGGCTAGAATTTTCTATAATCTTTGAAGTATTGTAGGTATTACTATTTACTTCTACAAATATATCTATTCTATCTAAAAATGGTCCACTTAATTTTGCTCTGTAGGTTTCTATTTGCTTTTTCGTACAAGTGCATTTTCTCGTTTTGCTACCTAAATATCCACAAGGGCAAGGATTCATTGCTGCAACTAACATAAAATCACATGGAAAAGTTAGGCTTATATTTGCTCTACTAATAGTTATCTTTTTTTCTTCTATCGGTTCTCTTAAAAGTTCCAATATTCCTGTTTTAAACTCCGTAAGCTCATCTAAAAATAATACTCCTTTATGTGCTAAACTTATCTCTCCCATTTTTGGAATTTTTCCTCCACCTATTAGCGCCATTTGAGTAATAGTATGATGCGGTGCTCTAAAAGGTCTGGTACTTACAATTTTATTTTCTTTTTTTAATAAACCTGCTATACTATAAATTTTTGTTACTTCTAATATTTCCTCAAAGGTTAATCGTGGAAGTATAGATGGTAAAGCTTTTGCCATCATAGTTTTTCCAGATCCAGGAGTTCCTACCATTAAAGAGTTATGTCTTCCTGCCGCTGCTATTTCTAAGCCTTTTTTAGCATCTTCTTGACCATTAATATCAGAGAAGTCTATTTCATAATTTTCTTTTTTAAAATTAATTATATCTATTCTTGTTTTTGTTTTCTTTATTTCTTTATTTAATGTATTTATTAATTCATTTATACTACTCACAGCAATAATCTCTAAACCACAGACTAAACTCGCCTCTTCTTCATTTTCTTTTGGAATAATAATTCCCTTAAATTTTTTCTTTTTAACTTCTAAACAAATAGCTAGAATTCCATCTACAGCTCTTATATTTCCATTCAAAGACAACTCCCCTACTATTATATAGTCTATAAACCTATTTTTTCTTATAATCCCAATTTCAGACAAAATACCTATTGCTATTGGTAAATCCAAAAGACTACCTTCCTTTTTTATATTAGCGGGTGAAAGATTTATTATATATTTTTTGCTTAGGAGATTTGAACAAGAATTTTTTATAGCTGTTTTTATTCTTTCTTTTGATTCTTTTACTGTTGTATCTGGAAGACCTACAATTTCCCAAGCTGGAAAACCATTTGAAACATCAACTTCTACATCTATAATTATTCCTTCTAATCCCATTAAACTTATACTTTTTATAATTGTCAATTATAAACACATCCTCTTTATTTAATTTTGTTTAACTAGATTTATTAGGCGATACGCCAGAAATAAAAACTTTGAATTAAAATATTTAATATATATATTTAAATACCTTTTTTGAAATCTGTCAACTATTTTCAAGCGACAAAAACCGACAAAAAGGAAGTACTCTATAGCTTACTAACTAAAAATACTTCCTCAATTTTTAATAATATACATAGCACTCTAAGTTTCTTCTACCAAACATTTGACATTCACTTAAAGTGTCCATATAAATATCTATTCTATTATTTGAAATAGCTCCACCTCTATCTTGAACAACAAACCAACCACCATTTGCTTTATTTGCGAAATATGGTATATAAATTATTGTTCCTATTGGATAACCACTTCCAGCTGCTACTGTATACCATGAACTTGCCATTGCTCCAGAAGCAGTTCTTCCATAAGAGCTATCTGATGGGCTTTTTCCACAAGTTGATGCTGTATATGCACTTGCATTTAAGGTAACTACTTTTGGTGTTTTACCTGCTGCTAAAGATGCTAAAGATGCACCATTTGCACCGCTTCTTGTACCAGATCTTGAACTCACTTTTGTAGAAATTTGTATAATTTTATCAACAGGCTCTTTTATAATTGTTTCAGAAATTTGTGTCCTTTCAACTTCTATATCATCTTGATATTTTACTTTATATTTAACTTCTTTTAAACCATTTTCTCCTTCTTGTAGAACTCTATCTCTTGTTTCTGTTCCAGAAGCAGAAATGTCTTTTGTTATTGTTTCATAAGGTATTTCAATTTGTTCAACAATAATTTTTTCAGTTACTGTAACATATTTTCCTAATATTTCTTCTTTTGAAACACTAGAAACTTCTTCTGCTACAACTGTTTTTTCTTCGGTAACTTTACTTATTTTTATTGTCTTAGTTACATCTATATTAGAATCTAAACTTGGCTCTACTACTTCATCTGCTAATAAGATTATATGGTTTTCTTCTAATATGTCTGAAACTTTTACCTTTGATGTCATAACACTAGTTTCACAATCATCTGCAAAAACGATTTTTACACAATTAACATCTGTTTTTGCTGCCATAACACCGACACCTAGTAAACAAATTAAGATAATACTTATAAAAACAATCTTTTTAATTATCTTTGCAGATAATTTAAGGTCTGTTTTCATAAAATATATTCCTCCTTTAAATCACGAACTAATTATACTATTAATTTCTTTTTTTGTCAAATTTTGTATAATCAGCTTATAAGAGGCTGTTTAAAGCTCTATCTATTATATATATATGTACAAACCCTAAAAAAAGAACCTTTTTATAAATTATATTTTTTATATTAAATTTATGTAAAAAAAGATAGATTTTACTCTATCTTAAATTTTCTAGTGCTTCTATTCTTGCTGAAACCGGTGGATGCGTATCAAAAATACTACTCTTTTCTTTTTGTTTCTTATCTTTAAATGGACTGGCTATATACATATGGGCATTGCTATTAGATGCTACATTTAATTCACTATCATCATCTGATATTTTTCTTAAAGCAGAAATTAGTCCATCTGGATTTCGAGTAAATTGTACTGCTGTTGCATCTGCTAAGTATTCTCTTCTTCTTGAAACTGCTAATTGTAAGATCTTAGCCACTAATGGTGAAATTATAAGTAATATTAGACCAATAACCATTAAAATAGCTCCTATTCTGCTATCGTTATCATCATTTCTAAAGCGTCTTCTAACAGCAATATCACTAAGCATTATTACAAATCCTACCATTACACTTATTATTGCAGACAATAAAATATCATAATTTTTAATATGTGCCATCTCGTGAGCAATAACACCTTCTAATTCATAATAATTTAATTTTTCTAGCAAACCTTTAGTTACGCAAATTATAGAATTTTCTGGATTTCTACCTGTTGCAAAGGCATTTGGTTGTTCAGAATCTATTACATATAATCTTGGTTTGTGCTCTAAACCAGATGCTACCATTAATGCTTCTAAAATATTTGTCAATTGTAAATCTTCTTCTTTAGTTGCTGGTCTAGCCCTTACACTTGCCAAAACAATTTTATCACAATTATAATAAGTGGCCACTGTTGATATTATAGAAAATATCAGTGCTATTACAATAGAAAATTCACCAAAATTCAATGCATTGCATACATAATAAATAATTAGAGTTATTACTAATAAAAAAGTAAATACTATACAACCTGTTTTTATTTTATTTTTCTTTATATCTTCATACATAATTTTCTCCTAATATAATTTTAAAATTAAAAAGAATACAAATTTTAAGTAAATTCTTAAACAACAAGAAAGTAATTTAAAACTGTATTCTTCTTTAATTTTATTTGCTAAAATCAACTTTTACATTTTGTTTTACTTCATCTGAGTCTACTTTAAATAATGGCTCTTCTGTAAAGTGAAACATTCCTGCTACAATATTTGTTGGTACTACTTGTAGTTTTGTATTGTACATAGTAACACTATCATTGTAGAATTGTCTTGCATAACTGATTTTGTTTTCTGTGTTTCTCAATTCTTCTTGTAATTCAGAAAAATTTTGATTTGCTTTTAAGTCTGGATAATTTTCAGAAACTGCCATAATTGTTTTTAAAGCTCCAGATAATTCATTATCTAATTCAGCCTTTTCTGAAACTGTAGAAGCATTTGCCCAAGCTGTTCTAAGTTCTGTTACTTTTGTTAAAGTTGCTTCTTCATGTGCCATATATCCTTTAACTGACTCAACTAAATTAGGTATTAAATCAAATCTTCTTTGTAGTTGAACATCAATTTGGCTCCAAGCATTTTTTACTTTATTTCTTGATTGTATTAAGCCATTATAAATCAAAACCAACGCTGCAATTATAACAACTATTATTATTAAAACTATTGTCATAATATAACCCTCCATTTTATAAACTAATTTTATTATAACATATTTATAAATTTATACAATAGTTTTTTTATTTTTCTTTTTTATAAATAAAAAAAGAGTAGTTTTTTTTCCTACTCTTTTAATGTTAATCTCAATTAAATATCTTTATATTTGATATATTTTCTATAGCTAACTACTGCTATAGCTACTAGTATTACTGCAGGTAAAAACATTGTTTTTAAACCAGCAGCTGGTAATGTTTTATTTGCTGTTGTTTTGTCTGTTACATCTCCTGGTGTACCATTATTATTATTATTGTTATTAGCAGCACCATTATTGTTTTCATCTTCTTTATTTTCTTCATTATCTGAAGAATTTTCATCTTCATTTGATTCTAATTTTGGAATTGATTCAGTTTCTATATGACCGCAATCTTCACATTTTCTTTGTCTTTGTCCTTCTTCTGTTGTAGTTGCTTCTTTTGTAATTTCCCAATCTCCATAGTGATGTCCTGTAGCTTTTATAGTTTCTGTTTTTGTCTCTCCACATTTGCTACATTCATAAAAGTCATATCCATCTTCTGTACAAGTTGCTGGTTTACTTTTTTCTGTATTTTTAACCCAATCATGCTCACAATCATCTGGATCTTGAGTTCCTTCTTCTACTGTTATTTCTAATTCAGCAGAAGCAGATACTGTCTTCTCCTCTCCTGAATATATTACAAACATATCGTAAGAAATTGCTTTTTCAAAATATCCAATTTCAGCATCTTCTTTTACTTTAAAATTAAGTGTTAATATATCTGTATCTTCTGTTAAAGGAGTAGGTAAATCTATTATTACTTTTGAATCATTTCCAGATATAGGTTTTCCGTTAAAAACTACAGTATTTTCTTTTAAATTATCTGTACTTGTTGTATTAGTAAGATCTTCTAAATCTAATTTCATATTTCCTATTACAACTTTACCATCAGAATCAGTTACTATATTGTTTGCTGTTATAGGTTCAAAAATATTTTCATCAATATTTATATATCCTTCAATATTTTCTACACCTTTATCTGTTCCTGTAATTTTTGTTACTTGTAAAGTTACTGTTATTGTATCTCCAGCTTTAACTTTATTTTTATTATAAACTAATACTAAATCTGCATCAAAAGTCGCATATACACAATTACAAAATAACATTATTATTAAAAAAACATATACTGCTATTAACTTTCTTCTCATAATTATCTCCTTATTTTGTATATTCTACATAATAAGAATATCATTTTTTAAAATAAAATGCAATACTTATTTTTTACATTTTTTTAGTAATTTTTTTCTTTTTTATCATTTTTTTCTAAAGAGAAGTAATTTTCATTTTATTACTTCCCTTTAGTGTTTAGTTATAAAATATATCCATCTATTTCAGCTCTGTGATATAATAGTAATCTCGAATCTATTGCATCAACATTTCCATCTTGATTTATGTCTGCTGCCTCTTTAAATGGCCCAGTTAAATCTTGAATTTCAGCTCTATAAGCTTTAATTATATTTGAATCTGAAGCATTTGCTAAACCGTCTCCATTTACATCTCCTTTTACTACTATTTCATAAGCTACTATTGGTTGATTTTCATTATTGTAAATAACAGCTATCATACCTGTACCAACATAACCTTGAATTACAGTTTGAGATCCATCTTCTCCTTCAACAACAACTTCAACATTGAAATCTTCTGTTAATCTTGTTTTAAATGTAGCAAGATCTGTTTTTGGTGAAACACCTATTATTTGATCGCCTTTTACATCATATCCTAATTTTAAATCTTCTGTTGGATCGTTAGTTGGGTCATTTGTTGGGTCATTTGTTGGATCGTTGCTTGGATCATTGCTTGGATCGTTGCTTGGATCATTGCTTGGATCATTGCTTGGATCATTGCTTGGATTATTGCTTGGATCATTGCTTGGATTATTATTGTCTGGATCTGGATCTACAACTGATTGTTCTGTAACTGTATAAGTAATTGTACAGTTTGTACCACTACAAATTCCTGCATCTAGTGGATCTGTATCTATTATTGTTACTTGTGCAGATTGATCTCCTAATCTGCTTGTATCTAATAGAGCTTGCTTTCCATCATTAGTTACATTTCCAAAAATACTATTTATACCAAATGATGTTCTAGAATAATCCATTTCTTCAGCTTGTCTAAATATCATTGGTAAATCTACATAAGTAGTTTTTCCCATTTGTACTAAATTTAAATTCATTGATAAGATTTGTCCATAAAATCTTACATCAAATTTACCTGTTTTTAAGTAAGAAGCTATATCATCATAGCCTTCTCCTCTTGCTACAAAAGTTAATTGTGTTCTTAAATATTCAATATCATCTATTGAGTTATAAGACATATCTAATTTCTTTAAATTTGGCATTCCTGATATTGTGAAGTCAAAAGCGCCACTTATCAAGTTTTTAGATAAATCTAATTCTTCTAACTTAGCAATAACCTCTAAGCATTTTATTTCACTAATACTATTGTAAGATAAATCTAATTTCTTTAAATCTACCATTTGAGACCAATCAACAGTGTCAATATTTACTAGTTCATTATCTCCTACATATAGTTCTTGTAATTCATTTAATTCTTCTATTCCATCAATTGATTCGATTAAATTTCTTCTTATATTTAATACTTTTAACATTGGTATTGTTACATAAGCATTAATTTCTTCTGAAGAAACTGCACTAAATCTTTTTGCAATTGCATAAATTTCTGCATTTCCTTCATATACTACACTTCCTGTGCAATTATGACCATACTCACTTGAGAAAGTTGATTTAATTGTATCTAAATCTTCTTTTATTGCAACTAAATCAGCTGTGCTTTCTCCATTCCAAGTTCTAGAAGCAATTTCACTATCTAAATAATCTTCAGCATAACAAGTAGTTGTTTCTGAATATAATCTTTCAATTGTACAGTAGTTCATCATTTCTAAAACTGTAGACATATATCTTATCTTTGATAAGAATGTTTTTATATCTGTTAAATTCCAATCTTCATGATTTTTAGCATAATCTTTAAAATATTCTGAAATTGGATTTTCAACAGCTACTACTTTTGTATCATCTAATCCACTTTCTTCATCTCTAACTACTACATTTGTTACTGTTGGTATACTGAATTCATCTATTATATATTTAGCTTCGTAATCTGCTAAATTTGCTTCAATTGATGCTAACCTTGATGTAGTACTTGAAAAAATATTTTTTGCTTCTTCATAAGTTAAATTATTAAATTCTTCATCTGTTAAAGTACTTAATTCAACACTTGCTATTCTAGCTAATTTATAAGATTTTTTATAAATATTATATAATTTTTCTAATCTTCCTTTTAAATATCCTGTTTGTAAGCTTTGTGTATTTTGATTATTTGCAATAATTGTTAAAGAATCATTTAATTCTTTTTGTTTTTCTGATAAATCTATTTTCTTTTGATTTAATTCGTTTGTTTTTGTTTTAATGCTTTCTGTATTTGTATTAATTTTTGATTCAGCATCTGTTACTATTTTTTCAGCGCTTGTTACTGCTTCTTTTGCAGTTTCAACTTCAATTTTCTTAGCTTCAATTTGTGCTTTTTTAGCTTCAATTTGTGCTCTTAAAGTTTCTTTTTCATCCTCTTCTGTTGCACCAGCTAAGTTATTGTTTAAAGTTACTAATTCATTGTTTAAATTTTTTAATTCTTCTTGTTTTGCTGTAGAAGTACTTTGAGCTGTACTTAAGTTACTTCTATAAGTTTCTATATTGGCATTTAAAGTTTTTAGTTCAGTATTTAGTGTCTCAATTTCTTCTTCTAGAGCTTCAACTTCTGCTTTTAAAGCAACTTCTTCTTTTGTTAAAGTTTCAGTTTTATCATTTTCTTCTTTTATATTGTTTTTTGCTTCTTCGATAGCATCAACACTCTCTTTGATATAAGCTATTTGTTTTTCAACTCTAGCTCTTAATTTTTCTTGTTCTTCTAGTTTATTTCTCTTTAGTTCAATTATTTTCTCGATACTATCTATATAATTTCCTTCTAAGTTTAATTCTTTTTCTAAGCCAACAAATTTTTCCAAACCTGTTATATCTTCAATTTTTCTATCAGTTAGAATTAAACTTGGTATTTTATTAATTAAATTATCGATACTTATAACAAGAACTAATGGTTCATCATAGTTTCTTGAATATAAGTTTTCTTCATCAGTATATTCTGTTAAGTCATCATTTACTCTTTGGTATTTTGTTAATTGTTCTTTTACTGCTTTATAAAGATTAGCATCTTTAAAAATAATTCCTCTTTCTTCTGAACTTACTGTTATATAGTATAAGTTAATTTTTGAATTGTACAAAATATTAGTAGAATCTGTAACATCTACTGCTACTTTTGTCATTCCATAATATGGTTTATAACTTGTACTTTCTTTAGAACCAGTAACAATAGTAATATTCTTACCATCAAATTTTGTCCAATTTACATATGGTGCTGTACTACCACTTGCTGCATATTTGGTTTCTGGTAACCACTCTGGTTTTAGTAAACCACCATAACTTAAAATTTGAGGTAAAGCATAAGTTGCTTCAACTTTTTGATCTGATTCTGTACTTTCATCAATTTCTACTATTTCTATTATATTAAATTTTTGATTATGTAAATTTAAAGTAGAAATTGAATCAATGTTTGAAATCATACTAACATCTTCTATTTCGTTAGATGATAAATCTAAGAAGTTTAAGTTTAATGAACCTAATACTTCTAAATTGCTTTCTGTATCTAATTCATTTGCTGATAAATCTATAGAAGTTACATTTTTAAAAGTATCTAGACCTGTTAAATCTGAGATACCACTATTTGATAAATTTAATGATGTAACACTATCTATAGCTGACTGTTCTAATTTCATAGTGCGTTGTGCATCATTAAATTCAGCAGTAATACCTAAAGCAACTAAATTGTTTTTTATTGCTTGGTATAGTTCGCCATTTAATGTAAGTTCTACATTGCTATTTGCTTCAGCATTTGCTAATGAAAAAGGTACAATGTAGTTCAATAACATAACGAAAATCAATGCTATTGAGATTAACATTTTTTTCTTCATAATATACTCCCTCCTGATTTTTTTCGTTAGATATATGATAGCATTTCTGGTTTTTTTTGCAATATGGGTTTTTTTACAGATTTTTGAAACGCACCTTTTCCCCTTACGGATATACTTTTCAGCCATTTTAATTCTTTTATATTAAGTTTTTATTACATTTTCCTTCAATTTTGGCACTTTTACTACGAATTAGGCACTTTGAAGGCTTTTAAAGGCACAAAAAAACTAAACTTTTTAGTTTAGTTTTTTACTTTTTATTTTAAATTAACAAGATTAAATATTAAAGATTTTATTAGCATTTTTATATGTAAGCTTAGCAATTTCTTCTAAAGGAATATTTTTTAAATTTGAAATTTTCTTTGCTACTAATTTTACCTTTGTAGAATCATTTCTAGTACCTCTATATGGTTCTGGTGTAAGATATGGACTATCTGTTTCTATTAAAAGTTTGTCTAAAGGCACTAAATCAATACAAGGATCTGCTTTAGCATTTTTAAAAGTAATATTTCCACTAAAAGATATATAATATCCTAAGCTTATTCCTGCTTTAATAAGTTCTTGGTTTAAAGGACAACAATGAAATATTCCTCTTCTTTTACATGGATAATCTTTCAAAATTTCTATTGTATCTAAACTTGCTTCTCTTGTATGTATTACTATTGGTAGATTATATTTATTTGCCAATTCTATTTGCTTTATAAATAATTTTTTTTGTAATTCCTTATTTTCTTTGTTCCAATAATAATCTAAACCAATTTCTCCTATTGCTACAACTTTTTTGTTTTTTAATAAATCTTCTAATTTATTTAAATTGTCTATATCTTCTACATCATTTGGAGAAATACCGCAAGTAGCATAAACAAAATCATAGTTTTTAGCTAATTCTATTGCTTTCATGCTAGATACAAAATTATATCCTGCACATACTAGTCTAGTTACTCCACTATTATAAATATTTTCTAATATATTTTCTTCATTTTTGAATTTTTCATCATTATAATGTGCATGAGAATCAAAAAATTGCACCTTTTCCTCCTTATTTTTTAAAAGTAGCTATTACATTTGCCACTGCATAGTTTCTACAGTGAGCTATACTAATATCTATATCTTCTAAGTTTTCTATTTTATCTAGAAAATTTATTTGTGGTTTTCCATTTGGTAAATTTATAATCTCTAATTTATTCCAATTTAAAATAGACTTTTTTTCACTAATTGCTTTAAATATTGCTTCTTTTGCTGCAAACCTTGCTGCATAATGCTCGTATTTTTGATTTTTATGTTTTTCACAATATTCTATTTCATTTTCAGTAAATATTCTTTTTAGAAATTTATCTCCTAAATTTTCTATTGCTTCTTTTATTCTGTTTATTTCTATAATATCAGTGCCACAAGTAAGTTTCATATTAATCCCTTCTATCTACGATAATAAATACATCAAAAATATAATATTTATTGTATTAAAAATTAAAGAGAAAATAAGTAAAATAACAATTACAGAATAATATACATTATTTTTTTCTATATTTAAATCTTTATATATTATCTCATATTTAGTTTTTATTTCATTATATATCTCTTCTAACTCTAAAGTCTTTTCAAGTGTTTTATAAAATAAAGTACCAGTATCATCTATGGTTATTTCTTTTTCCCAAAGTGTTTTCGTAAAATTTATAAAATCTAGTCTCATTTTAGCTATTTTATCGTAATCTTTTAACTCGAAATTTGTTCTTTTTAAGAAAAGTTTTTTATACAAAACTAATATATAAGTGTAAAAATATTCATTTTCATATTCAAAAGGTAATTTAGTATAATTATAAGTATCTATTCCAGAGCAAATTAAGTTGCAGTTTGTTTTTGTTACGGCCGTCTTTGAATATTTCATTTTCTCTATTATATGCAAATTTTGCTCTATATTTTCTTTATCAAAATCTGATGCATAATTACTTGGTAATACATTTGCATATTTTAAAAACTCATTTTCTATTGAAGAAAATTCATTTTTTTCGTTCCACTTGTCACTTTCTACACATACATAAGAAAAATTATAAAATTGTGAATCTTCTAATTGATCATTTTCAAAAGTATTTTTCTTTTTATTTACACCAGTTATAGTTTGAGTAAATTCTTTAATATCTTTTATGTCTTTAAAAGCATTAGTTTGAATTTTTATATTCTCATAATCCTTAAGTGAAAAGAACTCTGAACATAAAGTTTTAAATCTATAATTAAAATCTAAAATATCTGAAAAATTTTCTGTACCTTCAATATGAGTTTTTAATGTTAAAAAACAAATTCCAGTATTAAAGCAAATAATCTCTATTTTTTCTACATCAAAAAAGATACCATCTTCTTGTCCCATTTTTCCTTGAACATTTTCATCTAAATAATATTCGAAACATACCATACTATGTTTTGCTAAAATTCTTACTTTATTTTCTACGGAAAGATTATTAAACTCCTTTAATTTTTCATTCCTAAATTCAAAAGTTGGAAATAAATAGTTCCTTATATATGGTAAAAAGAAATTATATATATCTAAATCTTTTTCTTTTTCAAATAATTTTAACTTACAATTTTTATCTTTTAATAATCTTAATATATATTTATCATATCTAGTCTCATCTACTATATATGGATAAATAAAATTAGTATATTGATATTTTGTCTTTAGTTCCAATTTAGATTACCTTCCTTTTTTCTTCTGTTATTTAGTATATGTATTTAAAGTACTATCTTCGAATAAATACCAAGTATCTATAAAATCAATATATAAATTATTGTCTAAATTAATACTTGGTTCTAATATTACTGTGCCATCAGACTTTAGGGCACCCCATACTCCGTTTTGTTTTACTGCACAATATCCAAACTCATTTTGCTCTCTAGCATCATCATATATGCAGTCTACCACTAACTCACCATTTTTATTTTGATAACCATATTTTCCATTTTCTTTTACTAAAAATAAAGTGTTAGCTGTCAAAAGCTCTTGTGCTTTCTTTTCTTCAAACTTAAAATTATAATATTTATAATCATCATCTTTTCTAACTCTTAAATAGCCTTTTTCTATATCTACATCAGATATAATAATATCTTCTAAAGCAATATTAAAATTACTATCTATAATATCTGTTTTAAAATTCTCTTTTTCAGCTTCTACAAAATTAGCAGCTTCTCTATAATACATTTGATTATATTTAAATTCTATAGCTACAGTATTTTCAGGAGTTATCATTCCATATTTACCATCTCTTGCAGCAATATAATTATTATTAAAAGCAATTGACAGAGAGTCATATTCCGTAGGAATTACGGTTTCTCCACTTATATTAATTACTCCACATTTTCCACCTGACTTAATGATAATATTATCTCCTTCTATATCAACTACCTCATCAAAGCCACTCTCTAATTTAGTATTTCCATCTTTGTCTATTATTTTTAAATTACCTTCTCTTACTACATATAAATTATTTCCAGTTACACTTGCTATTTCATCATATTTAAAATCTAATACTGTCTTTTTATTCGCATCTATTAAGCCATATTTATTGCTTTCGTTTTTTGCAATATATCCATTTGAAGAATCATTTGGAGTTACAGTCTTTATTTCCGTATATTCAGGTTCTAAAATTATTTGCTCTAAACTAATTAGTCCCATCTTTCCATCTTTTTCAATAATTATACTTCTTTTTGTTCCTGTCAAAGCATATATTTTATCATATATTGCATCTGTTATTCTTTTGCCATTAAAATTTATAAGACCATATTTTCCATTTTCTACATAAGTTAATACATCATCTTCATACCAAATTTCAGAATTTAATTGATTCTGAATTGCTTCTACTTGGCTATATTCTGTTAAGATTTCCTTATTTTCTTTATTTAAAACTTTAGTAGTATAAGTCCCTGTTTCATAATTTACATTTTCTAGACAAATAAAAATATCCTTTGTTGCATTTGGTATTATAACCATTTCATTATATTCTAGAGGTATTATTTCTTCCCCTTTATTATTAATTACTCCCCATCTTCCATCTTTCATTGAAGAAAAATAAGTTTCAACATTAACTACTTCTTCTGGTTTATCTTCTTTTGTTAATAGATTTTTTAAAGATAATACAAACATAATAAAAACAATTATAGCTACAATAGTTGCTATAACTTTTTTTACATTTAGCTTTGGTTCATTGTCGTATCTTTTTCCTCTACTCATTTAAACCTCCATATAACTTGCTAATATTCCATTTATACTATATCACATTACCACATAAAAAAACAACATATTTTTATGAAAAAAAATGGAAAAGATTTGCTTCTTTTCCATTATTTTTTCTTCAATATTTTAGTAACAATCACAGTCATATCATCATTTGCAATACCATAGCTATTGTCTATAGCTTCAGATAGCAATAAATCTGCCATCTTTTGTACATTATTGGTATTTATATTTTTCAAAAATTCTTCAATCCAATCTTTACTATAATTTTCCTTTGACTCTAACAAGCCATCACTACACATTACTATAATATCTCCATCTGAAATTGGAAGCTCTGTTTCTTTTAAATCTACTTTCCCTAAAATTCCGATTGGATTTTGATCTGATTTAATTACTTGAATATTTTTTTTATTTTTTATGTATGTATTACAAGCTCCGGTTTTTCATTAATTCTGCTTTTCCGGTAAATAAATCTAAAACTGTTATATCCATACTTGTATAAGATTCATTTTGATTTTTTTGATTTAGCATACTATTTATTAGAGCAACTGATTCCTGTTTTTCGAATCCGTTTTCCAATAATTCTTTTAAGGTATTAATGGCCATTTTACTTTTTTCCCTAGCTGATTTTCCTGTTCCCATACCATCACTAATCGCCAATATATATTTTCCATCATTTATTCGTATCTGCAAATTGCAATCTCCAGACATTTTACTATTCTCTTCAGAAATTTTAGCAGAACCCACTTGCATAATATATTTATCTTCCGAAGAATAGGTTTGTAAATATTCTCCTTTTTCTATGCTTTTAAAATCTTTTTGGAAAGAAATTTTACTTCCTACAGCTTTTGAAAGAATGTCAGAAATATTTATTATTCTACTTTTTTCTCTTAAAGTATCTGCCATTTTTATATCCAAATCTAGCACTATAATATATTTTTTATTTTTTGCTTGTTTTACTAAAACATTTTTTATCCCAATATTTTTGTTTTGTAAAATAATCTCTATTTCTTGTTCTAATTTTTTAAACTTATTATCTTCTTTATCTAATATTTCTTTTGCACACTCGTTTATTACTTTTGAAACATTTTTTAAACTTTCATTCATAATATTTTGTTGCTTTATTTTTTCAGCTTTTTTACTTATATCTATTTGAGTCATTTTATAAGTTCTATTAATTACTTTTATTATCTCTTGTAAATCATGTTTTACAAGTTCGTCTTGCATAAATATATAATTATTATGTTCTTCAAAAATAGCAATTAAATCCTTTTCTATTAAAATTTCTTTTTCTTGAAGACAATCATATATATCCCTTATAATGGTTTCATCTTTAGATAATTCTTCATATAATATATTATTTTCATATTCTTCTAAATTATCTAAAAAGTTTTGTACAAATTCTTCTTTTGTATCTGATATTTCTTCTTCATTTGAAATGTTCTCTAAAATTGTATTAGATAAAGTATTTAGTTTTTCTGCAACTTCTTTATTTTCTGTTAAACGGTTTTCTCCTAAATTTGTTAATAATTTACTTTTTCCTATTAAATCTTCAAATTTAATTTTAGCTTTTTTGGGAACGAAAATTAGAAAAATTGAAGCTATAATAATATTTTGATAACTAAGTATAGCAAATGCTTGTCCTCTAGATAAATATGTAATTATAATTGTCCCTAAAGCAAAACCTAATATACTACCTATTTTTCCCAATTTGCCAAGTATTCCGCTAAAAACACCACCTAAAGCAAGCATCCCTAACAGTTCAAGGTTTCCTAAATTAAGTATTACTAATATTAGTCCTAATGAGATTCCTGTACTCATACTGGCTAGTACTCCGCCTTTTAAAGTCAATAACATAATCATAAAGCAGACTAGTATATAACATAAATTTGTATTCCAAAAATTAAATCTACTAAAAAAGCTGGTTGCAATAGTAACTAATATTGTAGCACCGATTATTTCTTCTAATGTAAAAGCTGATTTAATATTAAAATCTTTAAAAATAATTAATCCATTTACAAATATTTTATAAAAAACATATACTAATCCAGCATAAACAGCTGACATAAATATATTATAAAGTGATAATGTTCCACTATAGGTTCTTATGATATTAGTTACAAAATATGCTATGTATAATTTACTTCCTGTTTTTAAAAGTTCATTTCTTTCATCAATTGCAACTTTCGGCTTAAAAATTAATACTAGTATAAAATATATAATAGCTGTCATTATATAGTTTAAAGTTCCATTTAAACCTACAGAAACAGCAGTTGCAATAATAGAAATAATAAATACTCCAATTACTGGAATAGTACTACTTAAAGTAGCAGCCAACATTGCTATTCCAAAAGGTAAAAAATCTTCTTTTAAACTTATAGTAGCCAAAAAAAATGTAAGTATATATATTATTATATTTTGATACTTAAATATACTTTTAAAATTCTCTTTTATTTTTAAAGAAGCCCTTTCTTCTTTTTCTTGAACTTCTTCTACAATATTTTGAAACATCCTTAACCACCTCATACTTTTTTATATTTATATTAAATACCTATTTAATTTTATATTTTGTCATATTTAATAAATAAATAAAAAAAGTTTTCTACAATTTGTGATAATTTTAATTTATTTTATTATAATTTTTCTAAAAAGACAAGAGATTATACAAAAAAAATAAAAGAAGATGGCTTTTAAACCATCTCCTTTTTATTTTATTTTAAAACCTTTTTCTTTATTAGTACAATTCCAAGAGCTACAATTCCTAAGGCAACTGCTGTTACTAATAGAATTTGCATTGTTAATATTGTTTTTGCACTCATACCTGTAGGTGGTGAGAATGTAATTAACTCTGTTGCACTTGAATCTCTTTCTTGTATTGCTTGCTCAAACTCTCCTTCTTTTGGATTCATATTTCCGGCTATTGTTGTTACATCTCTTCTACCTGCTGTGTTATCAAGTTTTACAATTTCTGCAATATTATCAAAAGCTAAATCATCATCATTTATTTCTGCATCAATTGATCTTGACATATTCATTCTCATTTCTGCTGTATAGTTGTAAGTTAAATCACTATTTTCGTCATAAGCTTTTGTTGCACTATATGGAATTAATTTTACATTAAAGTCTTTGTTTGACATTTCTGTTGCATTTTCATCATTATTTTCAATACTTAAGATTATATTAAATCTTTCTGCAGTTTGATACATAGCACCTTTTGAATCTTCTATATTCTTGCTACCATCCTCGTAAGTTGTAATTATATTTTTATCTATTATATCTGATTCCTCTGCTGCTAGTTCTTCAATAGTTACAACTCTCCAACTATTATTTAAAGCTGTATTTTCTTCTGCTTTAAATATTGCATTATTATCTACATAATCTATTAAAGTATTAACTCTTGTGGTTACTATATCATCTAATTCAGATTTTGCATAAGAACCTTCATAGTAAATGCTTCCTAAATATTTACCATAAGTATCTGCATATACATTTCCATCTGCATTAGGTGTTTTTGTAAAGGTTTTTGATTGTGTATCATAAGAGTAATTTGCTTCAGAAAGCTTTTTAGCTTCTTCTAAGATAACATTTGGATCATCAAATCTGCTATTTCCTAGTAATCCAATTCTATCAACCTCTCCTAAATTTAATACTGTAAATTTATAAGTAACATTTAGTGTTAAAGATTGAGCTATTGAATTGTCATAGTAAATATATCTAAAGTTTTGAAGCCCTGCTTCCTCATCTTTATTTAAAGCTTGTAAATTATCTGTTCCTATTGAAGTTTCTGGATTTAATTTAGCATCTATTTCTACTGAGCTTCTTCCAGTCTTCTCATCAAATTTTGGTGTATAAGTTAATATATAATCAGCTTTTAAAATAACTGTACCTGTATTATTAGTTAAAGTAATATTTTCAATTTGCTTATCTAATTTAATTTCTGTACTTGCTCTTTCTTCTAAGCCAATATCTATATTATTAATCTTATAAGTGAAGTCTATTCTCTCTAGAGAAGTGTTTCCACCATTTCCTAAATTTACTTTACCTTTTACATAGTTTACTGTAATTCCACCAACTTGTTTTTCTTCACCAACTGCAATTTCTTCTATCGCTCCTGTTGTAGGATTTGTTACATTAACAGTTTGTTTCTTTAAGCTTACCATATTTTCAATATTTAAATTGATTTTTGCTGTATCTGCTGTCATATAGTAGTCTTCATACAATTTAGTATGGTCAGCTTCTCTAGTATTGGCTGTATTTAATATAGTTGTATTTGAATTTGTTAGTATTCTAGATTTTGAAGTTATTTCTAATCTTCTAGCTTCACTATCTCTTGCATCAGATACTCTAGCATTTGCTAAATCTTCATTTTCTAAATTATGCCATTCATTATCTACATAACCATCTGAGTTAGTATCTGTTATTCCATTAAAGCCTACTTCATAAGCAACTGTTTTAAAGTCTTGACCATTATATACTGCTGGAATTCCATCACCATCATAGTTTGCTGGACTTGATGTTTCATCACTATCTCCATATACAAATCTTACTACATAATTTCCTGTAGGAACTCCTGTAAATCCATATTGTCCTACATTTCCTTGGTTAGCACCAGTCTTTGTTGTAGAATCAAAACCAGTTAATTCTTTTAGAGTTTTTCCTGCTTGGATTTCATAATCTTCTGGCCATAAGAAATCATATTCTGTATACACTAATTTTCCATTTGCATCTTTTACTTCATTGCCATTTTCATCTATTGATTTTACTCTAACTTTTTCCCATAATTCTGTAGTTAAATTTGAAATCAATTGCTCGCCTGGATCGTAAATACCATTTCCTATTGTTTGACCATATCCATTCTCAATTTTAGTATCTTCTTTATCTTCCCAAGCTATACCATTTACCTCTCTTGAAGTATCATATAAGGTTAAGGTAATTGGTGGTGCTGAATCTGTATCATCTTCGTACCAAGTCTTCTCATTAAATTCTGTAATATTTATATTATTTGGAGCTGAATCTTTATCAACTCTACCTGCTATGTCTGACTTATTATTTGTATTGTAAGTTGTGTAATTTGTAATTTCAGCAACATTTGCCTTTGTTCCTAATCTTACACAATTCAATACTCCATCTGCTGAAGTTTCATCTGTTTTTACTCTGAAAGTTAGATATAAATCTATTCTTTCACCAGAAGCTAATATTATATCTTTAGTTGAATTTGTTTTTATTTTATTATAAGTAACTCCATCAGAACCTTTTTCTGTACCTATTTCTTCCCAGGTAACTGGGTTTTGATTATCATTTATTGTTTCCCAAGCTACATTGTCTCCATTTACTTTTTGTCTTTGTACTTTATAGTATGGGCTATCTGCAATCTTAGTTACTTGATTTACTGCCACTCCATTAGCTTCTTGTAAGTATCTATCTTTTTGTACTGTTACTAATTCATAATCTTCATCATAGTAATCTACTATTTCATTAATGCTTGCATAATATGTTTGTGAATCATTATAAACACTTACTTTATAAGTTATATAAACATCTAAGTTCAATTCTGTATCTAAAGCATTTTCTGCTGTATAACCTAAAGATTTATAAAATTTTTGTAGAGCACCTTGTACTTCTGTATTTGTTTCATAGATTTTAGCTCTATAATAGTAATCTGTTTTATATAAGTCTAATTCATATTCAATATCAGCATCTGCAACCTCTACTTGTAAATTCAAATAATCTTGATATTTAACATTTTCAAAGTCTATAGCTTGATTATATTTGTAATTCAACATTTTCTGGTTAATTACAACTGCTGCTGAATATACATCTTTTGTAAGTGCAAGTTCAGCTTCATCTCTTGTAACTAATCCTAAGTTAATACTTAATAAATATGGATATGTTGCTGAATAATGATAAATATGTGTTGCTCCTAACTCGTTAATATTTTTATCAATACTCTCTAAGTGAATTGCAGTCTCGAATGGGAAAGTTAATCCACCAGTAGTAGTTTCTGCTTTCATTAAGAAGTCATCTATAATATAGTGATCATCTGTTGTTGTTAATAAAGTTGATTCTTTTCTAGTAGTTCCCATCGTATTTAAAGAATCTGTAGAAACATAATTTAATGTAGCAGTTCTATTTCCATTTGCATCTGTACTATAACCTGTAGTCTCACCTGTGCTTGTTATTGGCTCATCACCTGTTATATTAGTGAATTTTCCATTAAAAGCTGCTCTTTCTCCTTCATCATCTATAGCCATTGAATCATAGAAGAAGTTTCCTCTATCTATTCTAGATGCACTCTTATACGCATTTGCATCTCCGTTTCCTGTTACTAAGAAAGTAGTTGGCTCATAAGTTTGACCATCATATCCAAATTCAACTCCATATCTTACTCTTCCACTTTCTCCTTCTTTAGCAACTGTTATTTCGACTTTTGGTACACTCCATGTACCATCTATATCTGTGTATATAGGCCAAGAAATCTCATTTTCATTTTCATCCCATGCTTTAGCAGTTCCTGCTTCTGAAATAACATTTCCATTTTCATCACACAAATATCTTTTTATTGTAACTTCTGCTTTTTCAATTCCTTCTTCTACTCCAGCATCATATTTTCCATTTGGTACTGAATTTTCTGTATTTTTATCATCTGGATTTAGAGGAACATCATGCCATACTATACCACCCATTTGCATTGTTAGCTCATATTCAACAGTAATCTTATATTCGTTGGTACAAACGGCTTCAATATTTACTCCATCTTCTAAAACTCCTGATGCATTAGTTATATCAACTAATTTCCATCCATCTGGTAAATTTGTTTCTGTTACTTTATAAGATGGTGCATTATCGCCTTTCCAAACTATTGTTGGTGTAGAGAAACTTCCTCCTGCACTAATACTTTGTTTTATAGTTCTACTTCCATTTACTACACTTTCGCCATTCATTTCAAAAGTTCCCATAATTGTAACTTCAAAATCGAAAGTTCCTTCAATAGCTTCATCTTTTACTTTATCATCTATTTCTACTTCTTTTCTAACTGTAATTTGTGCTTGATGCTCTTTTTCATCTGTATCTCTGTTTGTAGCTTTTACAACTACAGTTTTATTTGCTTCCATTGTTCCTTCTGCATTTTCAATTCCTACTAAAGTATATCCCTCTGGAAGCTCAACCTCTTCAACTTTATAGCTTGGTGCATTTTCTTCACCAACCCATTTTACATTTTCTGTCCAACTTTCTCCATTAGCTAATTCCTTTGTATAAACTGTATCTCCTATAGTAATTTTAAATTTAAATTTTGCATCTGCATCTGATGAATTTTCAACTTTCTTTGTTACACGAATAGTTCCAGAATATTCTTTATCATCACCTTTATTTACAGCCTCTACATATACTTCTTTATCTGCTTCTAAAGTTCCTGATGCATTTGAAATACTTACTTGCTCATAACCCTCTGGAATTTCTATCTCTTCTACACTATAACTTGGAGCTGTTTCTCCTTCTTTCCATTTTACTGTTTGTGACCAACTAGAATCTTTTGTAATTTCAGCATAGTAAACTGTACTTCCTATAGTAATTTTAAATTTAAATTTTTTATCTATAGAAGCATTTCCATCTACTTTTTTAGTAATAATAATTTTTGCTTCATATTCATCTCCGTCACCACCATTATCGTTTATAGCAGTAACTATTACTTTTTGTCCATCTTTTCCATCTATTAGAGTTCCTATTGAGTTTATAATATTAAATTGTGTAACACCTTCTGGAATTTCAACTTCTCTTACTTCATAACTTGGTGCTTTTTCTCCCTTCCACTTAATTGGTCCTACAGTTACAGTATTTGAAGTTTGTCCTGCTGGTACTGTTACTTCTACTTGTGTATATTTTTCTCCATTAATATATACATCAAATTTATAAATCTCATTTTCTGTTGGAACTTCTGTTACTTGTTTTGTTATATCGATATATCCTTCGTGCTCTTTATTATCACTGTTATCATTTATTGCTGTAACTATTACAGCATCTGGCATATCTCCATCTATTAGCTTACCTTTTTCATTAATCATATTAAATAAAGTAACATTTTCTGGTATTTCTGTTTCAACAACTCTATATACTGGAGCATCTTTTCCATCCCATTCAAAAGGTCCAACTATAACTTCGTTTTGTGTTTGTCCTGCTGGTATTGTAATACTTACATTTTGATTTAATACACCATCAATATATACATCAAATTTATAAGTTTCATCTACTTCTGCAGGGTCTGTTACTTTCTTTAAGATTTTCAAATATCCTGAATGATGTTCTACCTGATTTATTGCTTTAATCTCAACTCTTTGATTTGACTTATTCTCTAAAGTTCCTGAAGAGTTTTCTATATTTACCAAAGTATATTCATCTGGTAAATTTACTTCTTCTATTCTATAAGTTGGATTAGGCTCACTAGATTTCCATTTTACAGTTCTAGTTACAGTTTCATTTGCTTTTACTCTAACTGTATCATATAATTCATCATTTATATAAATTTTAAATGTGAATATCGAATCATCTAGAGAGGTTAATTCATTTCCATCTTCATCTACCACAACCTTTTTAATTTCAAGTGTAGCTTTATATTCCTCTTCAAACTCTGGTCCTCCATCTAAATCTAAAGTAGCTGGATTATACCATCTTGCACCTTTAATACCATAAGCTAAAAGCTGTGACTCAAATGGTTGTAAATTTGCAAGTTCTACCCAATATGTCCAAGATTTAACGTGTCTACTCATAAATCCGTGTGAACAAGGATGATCATTACCTTCACTATCTGTGTATCCACCAGAGCAATATTGAGCTTCTGATTTTGGTTTCCAATTTGCTTTAAAATATGTTCCTTTTAATTCATCATATCTTCCACCTGCATTCATATATTTAAAGTCAAAATGTAAATTTTCAAAATATTTTGCATCTTCTATAAAATCCATTTCTATATAGAAAACTTCATTAGTATGAGGATATTCTTGAGTGTCATTTACATCTCTTTGTCCTTCTAACCATACAAAGTTCCATTTATCTTCTGGTACCTCTCCAAGATCAGTATACACTTTTGCATTTGTAATACCTGCAAACATTACTTCATCTCTATTTCCATGTTTTACTTTACTTTCAACATAGTCTATAGAAAATGGTCCTATTTTATATTTTTCTCCTGTCCAAGAAATTGTTATATTATCGTATCTGTCTACCTTTCCATCTTGGTTTGCGTCCTCATTATATTTTGGTTCGTAATTTATAACAGGAGCTTCTACTTGACCTGTATAAGTGGTTCCATTTACTTCAAATTCATAATCTTGTAAGACATATGTACTAGTATCTGTTGAACCACCTACCTTTAATATATATGCTTCAAAATCTCTTGCTTCTAAAGTTAACTCTTCTGGTGCAGAAGCCATTACACCTTGCATACCAGCTTCTGTATTCCACCAAGCAATTTGAACATTAGTATCGTTTCCTCTAACTACTTGCTCTTTTGCCATTTCAGATAATATATATGCTTCCATTGGTGTTGCTATATTTTTAGAATTTACCTTATAGTAACCATAAGTCTCATTTGTGTATGTAGAAGACTTAAATGGTGAATTTGGAGAGCTACTATAAGACTCCACTGTATGAACAAAATTCTTTTTTCCTATATCATTTTGTGTTAAATAAGCTTCTGATATACTACCTTTTTCTGTGTTTAATATTGTATTATTGTAACTTGGTAAATGTACACCATGTGCAGAACACAATATATCATATCTAGACCATAAATCATTTACTGTTATATATCCTGGTGCTGGATGTCCTGTTCCTTCTGAATAAGATTGTGATTTACTTACATCAAGCTCAGCACTAACATAAGTTGCAAGTCCTATTAAGGTGCTTAATATTACTATACTTATTAGTATAAATGAAATTGATAACTTATTTTTTAAGTTCTTATTCATATCTTAAACACCTCTCTTTCTTTTTGCAACTACAATCTTATTGTAGGCTATAAATATTACTATTGCTCCTAATATTATGCTAGTTATAATAACTGATACATATATTAGGCTCTCACCTGTTTTTATTGTTAAAATAGCATCTGCTGCACTCATATCATTTTCGTTTTGAATTTTATTTGCTGGCGTTGAGTTAACATCTGAAATACCATAAATATTGAAATCTTCATAAATTTCTGCATTATTGTTTACTACACCAGTATTTTCTGTTGTCATCTGCTTTGTAAGTACTAATTTTAAGTTTCTAGTTTCTCCTGGCTTTAATTCTACATCAGCTAAGCTTGATGTATATAAATTTCCATCTGTACCTGTATACCAATCTGGATTTAAGTTAGAATTAAAGCTCATTCCTTCTGGTATATAATCTACTATTTTCTTAGCATATCCTGCTACATCTCCTATATTTGAGACTGAGATATTATATTCTATATATACTACTGTACTTGCAATATATTTTCCTGCAATATCTATTTTCGCAAGTTTTGAATTATCATATTCAGATCTATCTGTACCTACTTTATTTTGAGCTGTTAGTTTTGTTACTGCTTTATCTAGTTTTAAATCAAAAGTATCTGCTAGTATGAAACCTATGTCAACATTAGATACACTTAAATCTTGAATTGTAATTACATCTGTTACAGCTCCATTTCTTTGTTTTCCATCTTGCTCAATTTTAGTTGTAATTGCATCAGAGTTAACATTTGCTTCAACTCCTGCTTGTCTATAAGTTGTTACTGTATATTTTACTGTATCATAATCAAATATTACTAAATAGTTTCCGTTTCCTATTCCAGAGAAACTATATTCACCTCTACTATCTGTTGTAGCTGTTTTAATTATTGTTCCATTATCTGAATTTACAAGTCTTGCTGTAATATTGCTCATCTTTGGCTCTTCATCATCTCTTTTACCATTTCCATTTTCATCAAGCCATGCTATACCGGTTAATTTATATGTTTTAGTTAAATTACCATTTCCTGAATGTAATTGAGAAGTTGCCACATTAGTAGTTTCCCCTGCAGTATCATATAGGTAAGATTTATCTGAAGCTTCTACTATATGTGTAATTGAATTTGTTTTTATTTCTTCTACATTTTGAGCAGAAATTGTTGCTGCATTTGTTACAGTTTTTTCTTGCATACCATTTAATCCAACCGCTAGAGCTTTTACATTTACTACTAGTTCTTGACCTGGCATAATAACTGTATTTATCTCTACAGAATCTTTTTCTGAAACAGTTTTACTTGCATGAACTCCATTTGCTACATAATCTATATTTTTTACAATTAAGCCTTCTGGAATTTCATCATTTAATACCAATCTCTCTGCTGCTATAATTCCTTCATTTTTTACATTAAATACATATTCAATTATCTCTCCTTCTTTAACATAAGTATTAGTTGTTAAAGTTCTTTGAGATACTACTAAACTTGGTTTAGCAATTGTTACTACCACTTCATTAGAAGTATAGTTTTCTGTACCATCTGCAGAAGCTTCAAATTTAACTGCAGCATCTTTTTGCGTTGTTCCTTCTGGTAGATTGTTTGCTCTTACTGTTAAATTAAATTGCTCTGCACCATATTCTCTTATTCTATCTAAATTCCAAACTATTTCTCTAGTTTGTTCATTATATCCTGCTATATCTACTTTATTTGTAGTAATTCCGTCTGCTTCATATCCCACCATATATGCTTCTACAAAGCTAAATTCTTGTGGTAGAACTGTTTTTACAATTACATTATTTTGTTCTTTAGATGTTAAGTTTTCTAGTTGAACATTAAAATAATATTCATCATTTTCTCTATATATAACTTTTGCTCCATCTGCATTATCTTCTACTGTTACTATTTTTAATGAAAATTCTGCTTGTTTTAAATTAACAGAAACTGTATTACTTGATAATTCTTTTTGTAAATCTTTTACTGTTATTGTAGAGGTAGCTTGAATATTAGTTTGCTCTTCTGGTGAATCTAAAGCTTCTATTGTAACTTCTAAATCTACAGTTTCATCAACTGCCATTGAACCTACATTAAATATAGCTACATTATCTACAAGTTCTGCTTTTAAATCTTCTTTATTAGAAGTTGAACTTACATATTTTGTATAACTTGGAATTGGTAGTTTAACAACTACATTTTCTGCTTCTGCTTTTCCCGTATTCTTAACAGTAGTTGTAAATTTTAGTTCCTCGAATTCTTTAACTGTATCTACATTTGATGCTAAAGATATATCTACTTGTGGTCCTTCTCCTGTAGTTAAACCTACTTTATCTGCTTTTGATGATTCTTCTATAACTGCAATATCTGTATTATTTTTATAGTAAGCTAAGAAAGTACCATAAATGTCTGTATTATGTTCTAGATTTGCTGGAATTTCATACTCGTAAGTAAATCTTAATATTTCTGCTTCTTCCATTACATAATCTTCTGTTTCTGGAACTATTAAATAAGATTTTACTGTAGATAAATCTTCGATATTTTGTGTCCAACCATTTTCAGCATTTTGTAAATCATTGGTTGCTTCTGGATTTGTAGAGTAGTAAATAATGAAATTTCCCCTATTATTTACATCTGGAACAATTCCACTTACCATCTTAGTATCTAGTGTAGTTCCTAAATCTTCTCCAGTTTCTATATCCTTTACTCCTTTAAAAGGTATTCTTCCTAATATAGATAATTCTGAAACTGTATTTTTATTGTTGTTCATTACAATTACTTCCATTTTAGCTCTTTTAGCTGGTGCATAAATTTCAATTGTATCTTCTCTAGTACCTTGTCGTACAGAAGTAACCATTGTTCCAACACCATTATAATCACTTGTTGTATTTGCAGTAATTAATCCTGCTGGTGATGAATAGTAAATATTTTTTACTGCTGTACCATTATTTTCATAATTTGTTGCTTCATTATTAGTATAAGTCAATTTTATTTGTTGCTCCATTGCTGGTGCAAATAAATCTACTCTAATATTTGAATTTATTACTATGTTACAACCATTTGTTAATACACCAGAATTTAAATATTCTTGTTTTCCATCTAATGTAATTCTAATATAAATTCTTCCATTGTTTTCATAAGGCTCTACACTCTTTATATTTAAACCTTCTCCGTAAACAATGTTTGTATTTGTAATTTCCATACTTTGAATATATGCTGGCATTTCTACCTCAAACACTGAAGCTCCATATACATCAGATTCTTCTGAATCATTGTTTAGTTCTATTCTTATCTCAACTTCTTCATTCATTGCTATAGTAGATAAGCTGTCTCTATCTATAACAATTTCAGCCTTTGTTTTTGTATCTTTTAAATTTGTTTGTATAGCTTTAGTTCCAATTTCTGTTTCTGATGCAACATAACTATATTTAGCTTTCATAGTATTTTCAAATACTACTTGAGAAAATTCTTTGTACATATTTTTGTCGAATTCTGATTTTTTCATAGCTCTTTCTACATTAACAATTAAGTTTCCATCTTGAACAGGTTTGCTAGTTATTATAGAAATTTTAGTTAAAGCTTTTTCTTCTAAGTTAATAATTAAATTTCCATTTTCATCTGAAGCATAATCTTTATTTATTACCGCTATTTCATTTCCGTTTTCATCTAAAATTCTTAAAGTTCCTGCTTCACCCAAAATTGAATTAAAATTTTCTCTTGAAATTACTAAATTTTTGTATTTAATATCATTTGTGCTATATTTGTTTCCATCTTTCGCAACATAGTATATATCTTTATCTTCTATTTTCATTTCATCTACTATGTCTTTGTAAGAAACATTTATTACACTTTTTGAATTAAATTTAATTTCATAATTTTCCGTATTATTATAATTTAAGTAAGTGTATGCTTTTGAAATATTCTCAGTTTCGTTTATAGCATCAAAAGAAACAACATTACCCATTTGGCCTGTTAATGTGTATTCGTAACTTTCATTAGCTTGAGAAGTAAATATTTTTCCTGCTTCCTCTTCTCCACTAAAAGTATCTACTTTTGCAGCAATATTAGAATAAACTTTTAGTTCATTTCCCATTTCTATGTTTTCAAATGAATATGTAATTATGTACTCATCTTTTCCAGATAAACTATAATATCTTTCTTCTTCTACAACCTCTTTTTCTGCATCTTTTAATATATCCTCTGGATGATTTTCAATTTTTACAAGTTGTTTTTCATTTTGAACTTTTATATTTAACATATTTGTTTCTGCATTGTATGACCAATTGTTCTCTGTAAATATTACATTTTCATTTGCCTTTCCATTGGTTGCTACAGTTGATGCAGCTACTACTGTAATCTTACTAGGTCTTATTTCATTTATAGTAGGAACTGTAATATTTAGCTCAGAACTACTAACAGGTAAGGTTTTCTTATCTGTAGTATTGTCTAATGCTACAACTGCTTGTAATATTATTCCACTTCCATTTGCCGTAGTATAAGGAATATATTTAGTAATTTGCTCTGATACTTTAAAGCTTTTTTCATCTTTCCAAGAAAGTGTAAGATCTACTTCTTTAGATACTTCTGTTTCTTCACCTTCTTCATCTACATAAGTACCTGAAAAAATTACTTTACTAGTAGCAGATAATTTGTTTAAATTAACAAATTCTTCGTTTTTATACTCTATTGGAAGAGTAATTAAAACTTCAGAGCCAGCATCAATCTGTTTTAAAGTTACTGTATTGTTTTCTATTTTTTCTACCATTTCTGAAATATTTTCTACATTCTCTGTTTCTGCTGCAGCTACTGAATTATCTTGATTTTCAGTATTGATTGTATTTTCTGCTCTTTCTTCGTTAGTAGTTGTTTTATTCTCAGCAGTTATCTCTTGAACTGCTGTTTCTTCTGGTGTAGTTACATTTTCTGAATTTTGAGCATTTACTTCGGTACTTTGCTCACTACTTGCAATCTCAGAGTTTGTATTTTCTGACTTTATTTCAAAATTAAGTCCTGCTCCCTCTACACTTTCTGTAATTGCAACTTTACCATTTTTTAAGTACCCTTTGTTTTTTACATTTACTTTTAAATTAATTGCTAAATCCTCATTATTAACATCAGAAATAGCTGAAAAACTTTCCTCGTTTTCAGCATCAAAACCTGCATTAAATTCAACATTTCTGTTTCCAGTATCTGACTGATTGTTTACCATATCAAAAATACTGGTAGCAAAAGATTTTGTAACTAACGCTGGATTAGCAAATGTTAATGTAAAAACTAGAATTCCGGCCAAAATTCTTTTAAACATTTTGCTATGCATAACTTACCTCCATTTACTTAAAATCTTACTAATATATATTTTACTACATTAAATATAGTAGTCAATACTTGTATATTGCTTGTTTCAAGGATTTTACAAAAAAATCACAACAAAATATTACGGCTTTGCTTCCTTGGTATTTTTACTTATAATAATATAAAATTTTAGTTACACAAGTAAATCCTCCAAAATCTCGTAAGTATTCAAATATACACTTTTATTATATACTGTTATGTAAACTTTTTCAACCTTTTTTTGACTTTTTTTCAAATTTTTTTAAAATTTTTTTCCTTTATTTTTAATTATTTCAAAAATATTGTTGTCCTAAAGAAAATTTTGTCGTTTTTTATAATCTTTTGTATTTTTTTATGCAAAGCACAAAAACTTCCAAGTTTATTATTTCCCTAAGAATAAAATAAAATTTTCTTCATTAAATATACAAGAGACTCTACGATTTGTAGAGTCCCTTTCAAACTTTATTATTTAATTGGTCTATTCTTATAGCGTTTAATTATTATAGGTACTGAAATTGTAGTTGCTACTATCACAGCAATTAATATTGCTACTATTATTATTAATTTTGAACTTGCTTGTACTGTATTTACTATCATATTTTGTATTCTATTCAAACCTGTTGGTGGTGATAATGTTATAACTTCTGTTGCTGATGTATCTTTCTCTTTAAGTGATTCTAAGTACTCTCCTGTTTCTGCTTTTACATTTACATTTCCTATTGTTGTTGCAAAGTTTGTTCTTCTACCTGATGTACAAGTATATTGTATAATCTCGGCAATGTTTTCAAAGCTTAGATTGTCTGTATCTGTTTCTGAAGCAATTATTTTCTCTGCTGTCATTGAAATCTCACCAGAATATTCTTCTGCTGTTGTTTCAACTGTTTTTGGATGTAAGAACTTAGATAATTTTTCATTAATTACATCTGTTTGTGAATCTTTTTCTCTATCATCCATTGAAACAGCTAAGTTACTTATCAAGTCTGAATCAAAAGCTACACCATGTAAATCTACTAATCTTAAATCTTGAGCTTGACTATTATTTGCTACATTTACAAATAATTCTCTTCTTATAAGCGCACCGTTTATACCATCACCATTCATTAAGGCTTCTGAAGTTGTAGTTGTCCAGAAATGATCTTCGCCTAAGTTTTCTTCTGCTGTAAAGCTTAAATCTGTATCAATATAATCTAGTATTGTATCTATTTTTAAATCTACTATCGTATCTTTTGCAGAAATATTACTTGTAAAATATGTACTTCCTAAGTATCTACCATAGTAATTGTCGTCTCCAGTTGTCATTGTTTTTTCTAATACTCTATAATCATCGTCTGATGGATAAGCTGTATCCTTTTCAAATACTACATCATATAAATATTTTTCTGCTGTTTCAGATCCTAAATAATTATTTTCATCTACATATAGAGCTCTTTGTGATGAATTAGTTGCAATTGGGTTTGTCTCATTTTCTTTGTATCTTAGCACATCTAAGTTTGTACTAATTCTATCTATCTCACTAATATTTTCTGCTGTAAATTCATATTCTACTGAAATCTTAGTTCCTTGTAGAATTTCATCATCTTCATTTATAGTTTTATTCCAATTATCTATTAGAACTTCATTCATCTCATAGACATCTTTAAAC
>CALXPP010000013.1 GCA_944390345.1 uncultured Clostridia bacterium | reverse complement strand
GGAACTGGCAGACGCACAGGACTTAAAATCCTGCGGTTGAATAAACCGTGCCGGTTCGATTCCGGCCATCTGCACCAAAACAGCTCGAAATTTAACCAATTTCAGCTGTTTTTATTTTTGTTCAAAAGTACTTGTTAGTATTGATACTACTGCATTACAGAGTATTTTCATTATTCAATATATTTTTAACATTATTCAAAATTATTCATTAATTTTTAGTTTCTGCACACAATGTGCACACAAGATTTGCACACAAAAAATCAAATGTAATATTACAGTATCAAGGAATACAAAGCTTTGGCTTTTGTTTTTCCTGCACACAAAAATTTAGAAATAAAAAAACCGTATATTACTTAATATATATGCGTTTTATAGAAAAATATATAAATTTTTATATTTTTATTTGCACACAAAAAGGACTGAAACCAGTCCTTTTTGTATTTGAATTAAATTTTATTCTCTTAAACTATCAGCCATTAGTCTATTTGATAGTTTATATCCATAAGCAAAAGCTTTTTTTCTTTCTAAGTCTATTAATTCAGCTTCTTTCGATATATAATCATCGAATATATCGTAATCTTCTTTTAGCATATTATTTCTCATTAGCTCGTCTAGTTGATTAAGTTCATTCCAAATACTATTAAATTCAATATCCTCTGAAATATCTTTTACTATTTTTTCTTGCATATAATCATAAATTTCTTCAATTTTATCCATTTTTATTTCCACCTTTCAATTATTTATTTTTGTTATTATCTAATGAATTTATAAATGTATGTACTAATTTTTTAAGTCTATCTTTTGAGAAATTAAATAAAATACTAACATAGTCAAAAGTTTTATCTATATAGTTTTTTAATTGAACAATTTCATTTTTTAGAAATCTATTTTCTCTTTCTAATTGAGAATTTTTATTTTGAATATTTTCTGCTTTGTATATTGTTTCTTCGACAATATTTTTAACTCTAGTATATCTATTTGCTAATGTATTAAATTTGTGTATAACTTTTTTATAATCTTTTCTTATTGTTTCTATATCGTTTGTTATTGTTTCTTTTTCTAAATGGTTAGTTTCTTTAAACATTTCTTGTACTTCATAACTTGTAATTTTTTTTAGTTGCTTTATTGGAATATGTTCATTTTCTTTTGTATTTCCCCTTTCTAAATTAAAGCCACTAGCAGTTATATATTTATAAAATCTATCTTGCAGAATATTATAACTTTCTCGACCTTTCCAAAATTCAGAACAAGCAATTTTATTTATAGGTTTTCCTTTTTTATCTGTAGTATGAACTACTGGTATAAAAACAATATGGAGATGGGGAGTTGACTCATCTAAGTGTACTTTTGCAGATACTATAAATTCTTCGCCAAGATTATTATAATTTGCTACAAATTTATAAGCAGTCTCAAAATATCTTTTTGTTTCAAATTCTCCGATACTTTCAAAAAAATTTTTATCAGAAGTTATTATTAATTCACACATTACATTACTTACTTTTTTTATTTGACCTTTTAAATTATATTGTTCTTTTAAATTTTTAAAGGCTTTTTGATAAGAAGTATTAATAGATTTTATAGAATAGTTTTTTATCGAATTTTGTTTATTTATGTCTTTATTAGAATAATTAGTATTTTTTCTTTCATTATGTCTATATATTAATCCAAGTTGTCCCATTTTATAATTTTCATTTCTTATTATGGCATAACTCACACTTTAAACACCTACCTTTCATTTTCATTATTTCTTGATAGATTAAACCTTTGTCCAATATATTTTGTAAGAGTTGAAACAGATTCTTCTATACAAGGTTTCATACTATCTACTAACGGAGTATCCTCATTTAACCAGTCGTAGTAGAATTCGTTTAAAATATCGTCTTGCAAAGTTAACATTTCTTTTTCTGCTCTATGTAAGTTCATATATTTTAATTCGTCCTTAATTTCTTTTTTTACAGTAATTTCATAGGCACTATCAAAAATTTCTTCTTTTGATTTTTTCATCATATTTTCTTTAAATTTTTCAAATTCTTTTTCCAATAAATAATCTAAAGCATTATCTGTATTTATATTTTTTGTATTTTTATTTCTTTTAAAAAATTTATCCATATTTTTAATCCTTTCTTATTTAGTATTTCTTCGAAGGCTTTCTTTATGTTCTAATACTTTTTTATTTAGCTGATATAACACAAACGGAAAGTGTTAGAACATACTAGAACACTTTTTATTCGCTTACGCTAAAAGTGTTCTGTATGATTAAGGGCAAGCCCCTAATAACCCCAGTCAAGATTATTTAAAATTATTTATTATATTCAGCCCAATACTAATAAATAATGTAATTATTGCTAATTACTATTTAAATAATCTTGATATGAGAAACCTCTGCCGGTTTCTCAAACTCTTCCGCTGTATTTGTAAAATCAATTAAATAAATTTAATTAATTTTACAAATTTATCTTTCTGGTGTTTGCTCAAAGTTTGTATTTTTTCCTTTGCAAAGTCCGTCAATAAAGGCATCTACTTCGTTCCAAGTTTTAAAGCAATTTTTATCATCAATAGAATACCAGTTTTTATCTTTACAATTTTTATCTGTTATAGCTATTGCTTTGTTATAAGTATAGTCGCTTGAAATTGTAAGTAATACTAATTGCTTATTACAGTCAGATAGCATATATTCATTTAGACCAATTATTCGTTTGAGAATATCTTTTTTATTCAATTTCTTTCTCCTCCTTACTAAGAGATATATTATTTATAAGATTATTACTTTCAGTTAATAAATTATTAATATTTACAATATCATTGTTCATATAATAGTTATTAACTTTTTCAAGCTCAGCTTCTTTATATTTATTAAAAACAGAAGTATAAGTATTTAAGGTTATAGATACATCAGTATGTCCCATAAGTCTTTGAAGAGCAACAGCTCTCATACCAGCTTCAATACATCTTGTGCCATAAGTATGTCTTAAACTATGAGAAGTAATATTGGATATTCCCATTTTTTGAAGTAATTCTTTTAATTTTCTATTTGCATTATTAGGTCTTACATAATTTCCATTAGGGTCTAAAAATAATTGTTTATCTTTATGGCTTTCAGCTAATCTCATTTGATTTATTATTTCTTCTCGTATAAAAGAGGGAATAGGAACTTCTCTAATTCCAGAATAAGTTTTTGTTGAATTTCCCATTATAACTTTATGATTTTTATCAGTAGTTAAAGTTTTATTTACTGTAATTAAATTTTTGTGTAAATTTATATCAGTATTTCTTAAAGCTAAAACTTCTCCAATACGCAAGCCTAAGTACATTTCTATTAAATATGCAACTTTATACGGCTCGTCAGAAATAGGAATACTCATTAAATAATTAGTTAATTTTTGTTGTTCTTCAATTTCTAAAGCTCTAACAATTTTATGTTCTTTATTACTTCTTGGTCTAATAACTTCAAACATAGGATTTTTAACTATATATCCTTTGTTCATAGCTTCTCTAAAAGCTTGATTAAACTGTTCTTTAATTTTCTTTATTGTAGAATTGCTATAATCTTTTAAAGTGTTTAAATAATCTTGAATATCTTGACTTGCTATGTCATTGATATTTTTATGAGATATAGGAGCTTTTTCAATTGTTTTTATAGTTTCTATTATTCTTGAATAAGTTCTTTCTCCAATTAAATTTAGATCTAATTTTTTGTTAGCTTGTTCTCTCATAAGTTCATTTAAGGGAATACCATTGTTTTTAATAAATAAATCATTTCCTTTTTGGTACTGAATACTTGTTAGAAAATCTTTTGCTTCTTGTTCAGTAGAAAAAGATTTGGTTTGACGAAGTTGTTTAAATGTATCTTTTTCATAAATATAATAAGTACATCTCCATTTTTTACGGTGTTTATCAAAATATATGCTTCCTGTTTTTTCTTTACTTTTTGATATAATAATCACCACCTTAAACTCGTTTGCTCATTTTCCATATTAAATAGGAAAGTAGCATTACTTGGTTTGATTTACCAATATTTATGGAAGGAAAATCAGCTCTTTTAAAGGTTTTATAAGCAACAGTTTCACAGATATTTAAATCTTTCATAACATCTTTTACATTAAGCATTTTAAAAGGGTTTTTTACACGCCTTATTGTATCAATTGCTATTCTTTGTTCTGGTGTTAAAGTTTCTTTTGTTTCAATTACTATATTTTTAACTTCTGTATTTTGTATTTCATTTAATACTTTATTTGTTAAATTGTTTAATTCTTCCATTTTTTACCTCACAAAATTAATTTATATTATTTTTTATATACTTTAGAATTACTGTTTGAATACCTAAAATCATTTTTAAAATTTCTTCATTTTGAGAGCTAGGTTTTTCAGCAGTATCATCTAAAGTTTTATCTTTAGCAATATTACGAAGAATATTTGTAGTATTTGGAAGGATAAATCTTCCATTTTCATCTATATTGTCATAGTGAAAACTAGCATTTTTAAGAAATTTTGTGTATTTTATAACTTGTTCTTTGGATAAAGTTTTAAAGTTATTATTTTCTTTGCAAGCTATAATTATATTTCCTCGTATAGTTTCTCCAATGCTTAAAAATTGTTTAGTAATATAAATATTAGGTTTTAAGTTTTTTTGAGCTTTATTACACAAAATAACTACATCATAATAGGGAATAAGTTCAATTTCTCCGACCAATTATTTTTTCAAATTCGCATATATCATTTTTTATTTTTTGAAACTTTGATATTTCTCCAACTACTTGTGAAATAATTATAATTTCATTATTCATTAGAGCTATTGCTTTCTTCTTGAGATTTTGCTAAATATGATTGATATGCAAAATTATCCAAATATTTTTCATTTTTAGAGTCATCTAGACTTATTACATCATTTGTAAATAAATTGTCTTTTGTTTTTAATCTTTTTAATTTTTTTTTAGTAATTGGTTTTGATAGTTTTTTCATTTAAAACCTCCTAAAATATATTTAGGTTACCGGTAGCCTATATAGGCTTAAGCTTGATTTAATGATAGCACGCACAAAATAAAAATGTAGAATCTGCACAAAATACTACAAAAATCTACATTTTTATAAAAAAATATACAATTTTCACAAAAAATTAAATAATTAATTTAGGCAAAGTATATATTTATCAATAATTATAGGTATTCTAAAAAATAAATCCGTTAAATAAAAAGTCCTTTGAAATAATAAATTTGCAAAGGACTAATATCTTATTAATTTTCAAAATCGTAGGAATTATTAATGTCTAAATATAATATATTCTTATTTTTTAAATTTTCTATTTCTTTAGTAGTTATAGTTAATTTATTTATAAGTTCTTCTGTAATTTCAATATCTTGTTTAGATATAGCACATTTTCGTATTGAAGGAACATATTGACCATTAGTACAAGTTAAACTTCCAAGCATTATACCATCTATACCATTTGAAATATTTAAAATTATTTCTGTAAGTTCTAGTCTAGGGCTGTATTCTTTATAATTTTCAAATATAAAAATTGCAATATTTGTATCAGATAGAATATGACCAGTCATATAAAGTTTATTTGTTTTGTAATCTAGAAAGTCTACTTTGCATTTTTCAGGTTTTTCTGTAATTTTTATTTTAAATTTACTAACTTTATAAGAATTACTACTAGGATAATAAGCTTGATAATATAAAAATAATTCTTTTACTTTAAATGGATTTGTACTATTTTCTATATTAACAATATTATCGGAACTCGATTTAAATAGTTCATATTCGTTTATTCCTAGTTCATTACAAATTAAACTTATTTCTTCGGCACTAGGGGATAATTTACCACTTTCAAATCTAGCAATGGTTGAAACATTTTTATTAATTGTTTTAGCTAAATTTTCTTGGCTTAAGCCTTTAATTTTTCTTGCTTTTTTTAAGTTGTTTCCAAATTCTATTTTATTAAATTTTGGCATAAAATCACTCCTTAAATAAAAACACTATTAACTTATTATACCATATTTTTACAATTTTTTCAAATTTAAAAGCTCTCAAAATAGCTATACAATTGAATTTTGAAGCTTTTTATGGTATAATATATATAACTTAATAGTAGCAGAATGACTTAAAGTCTTAATATTTAATTCATTCACTCAAGCAATGCTTGATTATCAATATACATTGAATTCAGGCATTGAGAGTGCCTGAATTATTATACAAGATTTTAACCGTTCATTTGTGTTAGTATCCTGTATTACAATGCTGATTGTTACTATGAGAATTTATGCAGGAGAACCTAACCAATGAATATTTGTTTTGGAGGACGGATGTCCTGGTGGATATCCATTGACTGACAGAGTATAGGTGTACAGTCATTCAACATAAGGGGGAAATTTCCCCCAAATTTTTTTTGTATGTATTGATTTTTATATATATTTAGGATATAATAAAAATATAAGCTAAGCTACTCTCAATAGTTTAGACTTATATGGATTTTGTGATTAAGACACAAAATAAAAGTATGGGTTCTTGGTTAGGTTCTCCATACTTTTATTTTTTTTTTGCACAGAGTGCAAAATTTTATGAAATTGATAAAAAACTTAATAAAATTGACTATTTTTTATTAAAAATATAATATTTTTTAAATTAAATTTGCACTGTATGCAAAATTCATTGCACACAGTGCAAATTTCAAATTTTTGAGCTTCATTTTGAATTCTGCTATAATGAAATCGTGGTTAGCTAACACAAATTAAAATTCAACAAGATTTAAGCCTTAAGAGTTTTGAGGAGGAATAATAATTGAATTTTCAAATTTGTGATAATGTAAAATTAGATAGGAAAAAATTATCTTTTGAAATTTATAATAAGTTAAGATTATTAGGTTTTAAAACAAGTCATAATGGAGTAACTTTTATTTATCTTGCAATATTAATAATTATGAGTACTAATAAAGATTTATTAATAATAGAAGATGTTTATTCTGCTATTAGTAAACAGCTTGGAAATGTAAATAAATCACAAATAAGACGCTCTATACAATATAGTATTGATAGTAGAAATAAAAGGAAATCTGAAAAAAATTTTGAAAGAGTTTTTGGATATGAATATGACCAAGATATATTTACTAATAAAACTTTTATTGAAGAAATAACGAGACTTTTTAATTAGTAAAGTTATTTGTTTAATTACTTTTTTACTAAAATTTCATAATTTTTCATAAAAAGTACACTTTTTGTAAAATATTGTGAAAAGAATGTTATAATATAACTATTATTTGCAAGAATCCTTGCAAAACAATTTGTAGATAGAAATATTTATAAATTGGTTAGTATGTATTAAATGTTCCGTATGGAATATTTAATAAGGATATGGACGAGCAAGAAAGGAAGGCTTTATGAAACGGTTTTTGGCAATTATTCTTGCTTTGGTTTTGTGTCTTGGTACACAGGCACAAGTTTTTGCAGCAACAAACAATGAGAGCACGACAGTATCTACAAGAGGAATAGGAGGTGGCTCACAGTCTGGCTGGAGTGGTGAAATACCAGTATATTTGTCAGAAGGCGGGAACAACGGAAGTGTTGTTTTCCGAATTTATGGCAATTCCGATACTGATGTGTATTTCTGGGTAAAAGACCCAAGTGGAAGAAAGGTCACTGCTTCAAGATATGAAAATAGCACACCCCTGCAACCGAATGGAGGTGCTGAACAGACCATTTATTTTAACGCTGGTTGCACAGCACCTGCTGGAACATACACAGTAGGTTGGACAGCATATGGAACATCTTCAACTACAGTTAATGTATGGATTTGTTCTTGGTAAGACTTGTAAGCGATAATGTAACTAAGAAACATTAAATTTTAGCTAATGCTCTTCCATATCCAATTTAATCACAAGGGGAAATGTATTAATTACAATCTCCTTGTGATTTTCTAACAATAAATATTGAAATTAAATAAAATATATGGTTAAATAAGAATATATAAAGAAAAGGGGGATTTTTTCTATGAAGAAAAAAATTGTACTAATAGTTATAGTATTAATTTTAATAATACTTATTGCTATTGCATCTGTGTATGTATACAGATATAACTTATTAAAAAATATAGGAAATGCAGGAATAGATTTTACAGAAAGTGATAATTTTTATTTTGAAGTCATACCAAGTAGTAATGAAGAAGAAAATAATTCTAATTCACATCAACAACTTTATGTAAAAGGAGATAAAAGTGCACGCTATTCATTAACTAATAACACTATTACACAAAGATTTTACATAGATACACAAAATAATACAATGACAGTTGTTGATGAACAAAATAAGAGTTATTCTATAGTAAATATGGAAACTATTGTAGGAAATAAAGGTCTTTCTAATTTACCAGAGATATTTAATTATGCGACATCAATGGTTTCAAATGAATACGATTTTAAAAGCATATTAGGAATTCTATCATCTTTACACAACATTTCAACTGAAAAAGAAGATAATACAGAATATATAAAAATCTCATTAGAAGAAAAAGAAAATAATTATAATGAAACAGTTTGGCTAAATAAAGAAACTTTATTACCAGTAAAAGTTGAAATTGGAAATAATGTAAGAAATTATGTATTTGAAAAAGATAATGTAACAGATGAGGATGTAAATTTTTCTGAAAATAATTATACTTTAGTTGAGTCAAACAATTAATAGATATAAGAGAAATATTGTAAAAAAAAAATTTAAGAAAATGCACGCAATGTGCACGCAGATACTTACATAAATGTTGATAAATAGCTTGTTACAAAGCTTTGAACTTTTTCATCTGCACCAATGACGTATCTGTTCGAACTAACAGATAGATTAAAAATCATTCAAGTAAGTTGGATGATTTTTTTCTTTGCCAAAAAACATCATCCAATATCCTAAAAAGAAAGGATGGTGCTTGAAATGAAGATAATTAAAGAAGAACTACGATTTGAGGAAAACTTAAAGAAAAGACTAGAGTTTATATGTGAGTTCTCAAAGGTTACTCCTACTTTTGTTAATGGTAGTATAAGAAAAATTGAGAAAACCAATATCTCTTATATTGAGCCACATAGAGTAATTGTAAAAGATACTACATTTCTGGTCTTTAACTATTCTAATGATGTTTATATATCCAATCTAGCAAAAAAGATAAAATTATCTGAATTAGAAGATTATATAAACAGCATAAAATAGCTAAAAATTTGACATTTCTGAAAATCGTGATATAATATCGACAGTAAATTATTTATGTTTACCTGTTAGGAGTTGATTATATGTTTTTGGTTTGTTCCAAGAAAATATATTGTAATATAAACAGATTTAAGAGATGTCAAGGATAACTTGTGTGTTTTCTTTGATGTCTCTTTTTTGTTAGGAGGTATATAAATTGGTTGAAGAAAAGAAAAAATGTGGATTGTATATGAGGGTTTCTACCGAAGACCAAGCTCGTGAAGGATTTAGTCTTCCAGAACAAAAAGAACGATTAGAAGCCTATTGTAAATTTAAGGATTATGAAATTGTAGATTATTACCAAGATGCTGGAATAAGTGCAAAAACTGGTAATTATAGACCAGAATTTGAAAGATTAAAAGAAGATATTAAATCTAAAAAGATAAATACTGTTATTGCTCTAAAATTAGATAGATTTACAAGAAGTATTTATGATTGGGAAGAATTTATAAACTTTTTAGAGGAAAACGACGCTTATATAGGCTGTGTTAATGATGACATAAATACAACTACTGCAAATGGTAAGATGGTTTCAAGACTTTTAGTAAGTGTAAGTCAAAATGAAATTGAAAGAACTAGCGAGAGAACTAAAATAGGTTTATCAGGTGCAATAAAGCAAGGTCATATTCCACATATTGCTCCATTAGGCTATAAACATGAGAATAAAACTCTTGTAATAGATTATTCTACCAAAGATGTAGTTGTTAGAATATATGAGTTATATTCTGAGGGTTATTCTTATCAAAAAATAAGTAATCTATTCGATGAAGAAAAAGTATTAGGAAAAGATAATTGGAGAGATTCTACAATACAGACTATTCTTGAAAATGAAATATATAAAGGCGACTTTGTTCATGGAAAAAGAACTAAATCCCCTACTTATTATGAAAATGTTGTAGAACCTATTATTTCAAAAGAAATGTGGGAAGATTGCCAAGTTCAGAAAAAGAAAAATTCAAGAAGTTATCAAAGAACATTAACTTACCTATATTTACAGAAAATAAAATGTCCTAAATGTAATCGTATTTTAGGTGGTAAAGCTACTACAAAGAAAAATGGAAAGCCTTATTTCTATTACTATTGTAACGATTGCAAAATAACCATTAAAGAAAATGCCATAAATGAATACTTTAATCAATTTATAAATGAATTAGTAGAATATGATTCTGTTGTAAATCAATTCTTTTTACCAATGATAAGACAAAGATTTGATGAGCCTAAGGAAAAGCTACAAACAGAGATTGATGAACAAAATGCAAAACTTGAACGAATTAGAAAGGCTTATATCAATGGGGCTTTTGACTTAGATGTATATACAAGCGAAACAGCTGTTATAGAAAAAACCATAAATAATCTAAAAGAAGAATTAGAAGCTACCAATTGTGTAGAAGAATTAAGATTTACTCCAAAAGATATTTTATTAAAACGAGATATAGATTTTCTTAATAAGATGATTATGAATAAGCAATATAAAGAAATAACAAAAACATGGAAAGATTATACTCGTGATGAACAAGCTGAACTTATAATGAAGTATGTTGATGAGATAAAACTAACTTTTATAGGAAGTGAAGTAATTGTAAAAGAGATTAATTTTAGAGACTCTATTTGTAAACCATGTCAAGAATTATATGATAAAGGATATATTGATACAACAAAACCTGTGCTATTAGGAAACGTATTAGGAAATGTCAGATTTAGTAACTATTTACCAGAAGAAGAATTTGGAGAAATAATAATGAGATTACAACAATATTATGATGTTCATTATACGGAAGCAATATATTATCTACAAAAGCAAGTATTCTATTTTAATTTTGTTGAAGATAATAGTGCTATTGTTAGAGTATTCCCATTAGAAGATTATTACAAATTAGATCCAAATAATAAAATGGAAGAATATCGATTTGGAATAATTTATATTAATGGTGATAATTATGATGACTTTGAAATTACAGAAGCAGATAATATTGAACCATTCTTTAATGCAATACCAGACGATAATGAAACAACAATTAAATTTGAAAATGGAGAACGTAGTGAAATTGTTGTAAAACCAGTAAAATTCTCCGAAGAAGATACTAAATAATTGTTGCAACTTTTACTTTGGTTATGGGCTATGTTGCAACAATCAAATTAACGTGGCACGTTTTGTTTTTACAAAGTAAAAATGAAAGTGACAATAGTTAATTTGAATAAATTTTATCCAATTGGGAGAAAATTTATTGCCTCGCAGAGCCCCCGAGTTTTGATAGTATGTCAAAACTCATAGGGGGTTATTAGGACTTATGACAGAGTCAAAGTCCTATGCTTCGAAGCAAGTTCTAAAGGAGGAAAAAGATGGAGCAAGAATTAGCATATTCTTTTCACTTAGGTAGTGATAAAAATAAAAGTAAAGTAGCTAAAAAAACAGCTAAAGGAAATGTGTCTGGTACTACTTCTCTATCAAATAATGCTATACAAAATGCAAATGATTTATCTAGAGCAAACAAACATAACTTGCGAGATTATGATAATCAAAGAGAATTGATTACAACAATATATGGAACTAACGATATTGTTGAAGATGTTAAGCAGGTATATTTAGATGAATTTGAAGAAGCTCGTATTGAGTTTAATAATAAGCAGACTAGAAATGATAGAAAAATTAATAATTATTTTGAAAAGGCATGTACATTACAGAACGATATTGCTTGTGAAATCATAATAGAACTTGGAGATATGGATTTTTGGCAAGACAAAGATGATGAGTATAGATTCAAAATGATTGATGTATATAATGAGCAAATACAAGACTTAAATAAAATAGTACCAAACTTTAAGGTAGCTAATGCAACAATTCATTTTGATGAAACCTCTCCCCACATGCATGTTATTGGTGTACCAGTAATTGATAATTGTAAAAAAGGTATGAAAAAACAAGTTGGTAAATCAAAAGTGTTTACCAAAGAGTCATTAACAGCTATTCAAGATAAAATGAGAAATGCCTGTATCAAGTCTTATAACAAGTTTTATGGTGTTGATAGTAGGCTAAAAGCTAAACAAAAAGGCAGAAATCAAGACATCAATGTAAAAGAAATGGATAATTACAGAGAAATAAAGAAAAGACTTGAACAGCAAAAGCAAAAACTTGAAAATGCTAATAAACGAACTAAAAAGCTAGATAATTCAAGTAAAGGTATAATTGAGTTGTTAGATAACTTAAAGCCTATGCCCTTTAATAAAAATAATAGCCAAATTTCAAACGAGAATATAGAAAATATCAAAGATTATATTAAAGACGTAACAGATGTCACTCAGACAGTTAGAAGTGTAAATGACTTAAATATGTCGATTAAAGATTTTGAACATGCTACTTCTAAAATAGAAAGTGAAAACTATTCACTTAAAGAGCAAATAGGAATTAAAGATAAAGAGATTAATGAATTAAAGGATGAATTATCCGTTAAAGATAAAGCAATTATCAAATTAAGTAGTGCTTTAGAAACAGCTAAAACGGAATTAAGTAAATTTAAGGGGTTTTGGAAATCACTTATTAAAAGATTTCAAATGAAAATATTTGATGAAAAATATTATGATATTCCAGAAGATAAACGAAGCTATACTCTTGTGGCAGAAGATTTAGAAAAAAGTGGAATATTTGATAATAACGATTCAGATATAGTTCATAATCCTACAAGAAAAGTATTAACCAATGATGAATTAGCTGAAATACAAGCTAAAAAAGGAAAAAAGAAAAACGATTATAACCTAAACTAAAGGAGGTATTTAATATATGTCAAATCAAGATAAAATATATTTTAGCAAACAAGAATACAATAAATTAATGCAAATAATAAATGATAATCTAAAGTGCAAAGATGATGATATTAGATACAGAGCTATAAGATTAAAAGAAAAATTTGATAATTATGTTTTTTTGTATGAAAAAGAAACTAATGGAGAATTAGAAGAAGGTGTAATATATCTTGCTTATACAAATGAATTAAAATGGCTTGTACAAGAATGTATGTATCTAGTAAGGAAGAAAGCTAAAAAAGATTATTATGAAGAATTAAGCTTAAAATCAAAAAAGGAGTGAAATAATTATGAATAATGAATTATCAAAAACAAAGATAGATGAAAAAACTGGAATTGAATATCATTTAGAGGGAGATTATTATATTCCAAATCTTACAATGCCAAAACAAGAAAAGATAACTCTTAATAAATATGGCAGAATGAGATTAAATTACCTAAAAGAGCATAAAAAAGCTGACTATTCAATAATGCTTTTAGATGGTACACTAAACACTCATCTAAAAGAGATTCAAGAACAAGCTATATCAAGAGTTGAACAAATTATTAAACAACTAAAAGATAATAGTGATTTAACCGAAGAAATGAAAAATACAGATATGCTTTATTGGGTTGGAACTATGAATGCTATTAAAAATCAAGCTGAAGAAATAGTTTTTAATGAATTAATATATGTGTAGGAGATGGTGCAAATGAAGAATTTAAGAGAAGTAAAAGATGATTTATTAAAAGAGTGGTTAGAATTTCGAGAAGAAACAGCATTTTGTGAGATGACTCCTCAAGATAAGAAATATTGTATCTATTTTGAAGAAATTGCAGAGAGAATACTAAAAAATGTCCCTGAACAGAATAAAAAATATGTTCAAAAACAACTTGATCAACTTGAAAAAAACTTTATGAATTACCTATATTACTGGAATGAGAAATATTATAGAAATGGTTTTGTGGATGTGATTGAGTTGTTAGAAATATAAATTACAGAATGTAGAGAATTAAGTGTGTTCCCTACATCTTATTTTATTTTCAAATATTGGCTTTTTTATTGTAAAAATCGACTAAAATTGATATAATAGGTGCGAGATAAATAGTAAGTTATCGCTATGATTAAATTTTAAAAGAAAGGTAAATTGATGGTATTTATGAAAAAAGGATTAAAGATTATTGGTTGTGTACTAGGAATTGTAATTATTTTAGGGTTAATATTTTTTGTGGTTGATTACACCAGAGTAAAAAATGGAAAGAACCCAATATTTTGTATTCGTAATCTTGCAGGAATATATATGGATGGTGGAACAATAGAATATTTTGGATTAGGATATAAAGTAATTGATTTCCATACATTAGCAGGATATGATGACATAAAGATAGGTAGCTGGTTTATGAATTACAATGACTTTGAAGAAGAAATGAAAGAATATGAGGAAAGATTTGAAAAAGAAATGAAAAACAGTGAATATTCATTTTGTGGCACAATAACACAAGTAGAAGAAAACCTATTTTTTGTTGAACCAGATGAAAATGAAGAAATAAAAAAATCAGCAGATTTAATAATGGTAGCAAAATTAAAAATTGATACTAATGTAAAATATGAAATTGGAGAAAGAATAAAGGTAACTTATGATGGAGTTATAATGACAACATATCCAGTTCAAATTAATGCTATAAAATATGAAAGAATTAGTGAAGAATAAAAATATATAAAAACAAACCTAATGTTTAATTATGAGATACAATTCATCTCGACAAATTACAATTTCTAGGACTGATAATATGTTGATATTATCAGTCTTTTGTTATATAATAAGAGCAATTAATTACGTTTTTGTAGTATTAAAGGTGATGTTATATATGTCAGATAGATTAATTGATAATAAAGAATTAATGAAAGAATGGAATCAAGAAAAAAACATTTTATATAATCCAGCTGATTTGACTTCAGGTAGTAGTAAGAAAGTCTGGTGGAAATGTAAAAATGGTCATGAATGGGAAGCTGTAATTCATACTAGGGTTAAAGGTGTCGGATGTCCTTATTGCATGGGTAAAAAAGCAATTCAAGGAGTAAATGATTTTGCAACTTTGTATCCAGAAATGTTAAAAGAATGGGATTATGAAGAAAACGATAAATTAGGTATTAAACCAAACGAATTATTAGTAGGTTCAATAAAAAAAGTATATTGGATATGTAGCAAAGGTCATAAATATGATAGAAGTATTTATGATAGATTACATGGTCGTGGAAATTGCCCATATTGTGGAAATAGAAAAGTTTTGCAGGGCTATAATGATTTAGCAACTACCAACCCTGAATTACTAAAAGATTGGGACTATGAAGAAAATGACAAATTAGGCATTAAACCAAATGAAATTACTAATGGTGGCAAAGAAAAAGTATGGTGGAAATGTGAAAAAGGTCATAAATGGAATTCTATTATTAGAAGTAGAATCACAGGAAGTGGTTGCCCATACTGTTCAAATAATCTTGTAAAAAAAGGCTATAATGATATAGCAACTACTAATCCCGAATTATTAGAAGAATGGGATTATGAAAAAAATGATAAATTAGGTATTTTTCCATCCAATCTAAGTCATGGATCTACAAAATTAGTGTGGTGGAAATGTAAAAAAGGTCATGAATATCAAATATCAGTAGCACAAAAAACAAATAGAAATGTTAATTGCCCTATTTGTGCTAATCAGCAATTATTAAAAGGCTATAATGATTTTGCAACCAAACACCCAGAATTATTAAAAGAATGGAACTATGAAAAAAATGATAAGCTTGATATAAAACCAGATGAAATTATTTTAGGTGGTAAAGTCAAATTTTGGTGGAAATGTGAAAAAGGTCATGAATGGCAATCTAGTATACCAGCAAGAATAAGAAATGATAAGCTTTATAATCGTTGCCCTATTTGCTCTAGTTATTTAAGAACATCCATACCTGAAAAGATTATTTTTTACTATATTCATAAAAAATTTTCTAAAACTATAGCAAATTATAAACCTGAATGGTTAAAACCAAAAGAAATAGATATTTTTATACCAGAGCTAAATGTTGGTATAGAGTATGATGGATACTATTATCATAAAGACATAAAGCATGATATAGAAAAAGATGATTTATGCTCAAAAAACAATGTGAGAATAATTAGAATTAGAGAAAAGAAATCAAAACCTATTAACTCAAGTGCTATCATATACAATATAAAAATAGATAATAACACAGATTATACATATGTAGAAGATGCTTTATCTTTCCTAAATAGTTATCTCAACATAGATTTAGACTTTGATATTAGGCGTGATTTAGATGATATTATTAAGATGATTAACTTTATGGAAAAAGAGAACTGTATATCCAAAACAAATCCAGAGGTTTTACAAGAATGGAATTACGAAAAAAATGATAAACTAGGAATTACTCCAGATAATATAAGTAGTGGAAGTGCATTAAAAATATGGTGGAAATGTGAAAAAGGTCATAACTATCAAGCTATTGTTTCAAACAAAGTAAATCAACAAACCAAATGTCCATATTGTGCCAATAAGAAGATTATCATAGGATTTAATGATTTGGCAACAACTAATCCTGAATTATTAGAAGAATGGGACTATGAAAAAAATGATAAGTTAGGAATCAAACCAGAAAATGTTGTTCTCAATTCAACTAAAATGATTCATTGGAAATGTAAGAATGGTCATGAATGGACAACAACATTAAACAATAGAGCTAGAGGTTCTAATTGTCCGTACTGCTCTGGAAGATATGCTATAAGTGGAGAGAATGATATTGCTACATTATTTCCAGAATTATTAAAAGAATGGGATTACGAAAAAAACGACCAATTAGGAATTAAACCACAGAATGTAAAGAAAAATACAGATAAAAAAGTCTGGTGGAAATGCGAAAAAGGTCATGAATATAAATCTTCAATTGTTAATAGAACAAAATCAAAAGGAACTTGTTGCCCATATTGTTCTGGAAATAAAGTTCTTAAAGGATTTAATGATATAGCATCAACAAATCCAGAATTATTGAAAGAATGGGATTATAGTAAGAATACCATTAAACCTGATGAAGTAACTAAAGGAACTCATAAAAAAATCTGGTGGATTTGTAGTAACAATCATAGCTATGAAGCTACTATTCCAGCTCGAAGACGTGGTACAGGGTGTCCGTATTGTTCTGGAAACAAGATATTAGTTGGTTTTAATGATTTAGCAACGACGAATCCTGAATTATTGGAAAAATGGAATTATGAAAAGAATAATAAATTAGGAATTACGCCTAAATCAATTAGTAAAAGTTATAGTAAAAAAGTTTGGTGGAAATGCAAAAATGGTCATGAATATCAAAGACATGTTTATAACGAAAGAAAAGGCAGTGGCAGATGTCCTATTTGCAAAAAATTAAAACTATAATTCAGTTATAGAGTGGTTTATAAAATATCACTCTATATTTTCTTCTTAAATACTTGATTTTTATAAAATAATTTGGTAATATATTTATAACTTGAATGACTATTTAGTCATTCGTCAAGAGAGCTAACGAGTTGTAAATGTCTACGTCGTTGGCACCAAAACAGCTCGAAATTTAACCAATTTCAGCTGTTTTTATTTTTGTCCAAAAGTACTTGTTAGTATTGATACTACTGCATTACAGAGTATTTTCATTATTCAATATATTTTTAACATTATTCAAAATTATTCATTAATTTTTAGTTTCTGCTCGGAATGTGCACGGAGCATTTGCAAGAAAAGGATATACTATTTTTTGCAAAGCTCTTTTTTGCTTTTTTATGTAAATTATGGTATAATAATTACAAGAGTAATAATCAAGGAGGAGATTTTATGAATAGATTAAGCAAAATATTTTTAGTAATAATTATAATCTTGGTTATAGCACTTGGAATTGTTTCATATTTTTGTGTAAGGTATGCAAATACTTTATTATATAGTAATGAACAGTTATATTATATGGTTAAAGCTGCAAATGAAGCAGGATTTGATTGTGAAGTACAGGAAGATGGTTCAATAAAATTAGTTGAAGCTACAGATAATTAGAAATTAAATAATTAATACTGAAAGTAGATATTAATAAGTTTGTATTAATATCTACTTTTTTTATACAAATAATTTAAAAATAAAAATTATAGATTTTTACTAAATATTGACAAAAATTTTAATTATTAATTATAATGAAATAAAGAAATTTAAGGGGAATTTTACTATGAAAAAGAAAATAATTATAGTAATAGCAATAGTAATTTTAATAATTGTAGGTGTAATATTTGTTTTAAATAATAGTAGTACTTATAATAAAAATTTTTCTAAAGATATTAATTCTAAGATTGAAATAGTAAAGAGTATTGCAACAAATGATATCTACTTTCCATTTGAAGAAAATAATAAGCAATATATGTTGCTAGGATACAGAATATCAAGTTATAGTGATTTAGAGAAGAGTAGTATGAAAATTCAAAATATAAATTATAAAAATGGTGATTTAATAATAGAATTAGAAATAAGCGAAGTACGGGCAAGATTATGATTATCCAGAAGGAACTAACTATGATGATTATTCTATCGATATCCTTTGGGATATTATTGAAACCAAATCTGAATATAATAATGTTTATGTAAAAGTTTATAATAATACATATTCAAATCCAAATTTAAATGAAAAACTAGTTAGAAAATTTACTGGGGGAATTATCAATGAAAATGGTAAATATGGTTATATTGATGAAAATATGAATATGACAATTCCTGCAATTTATAATGGAATATACGAGTTAACTATAAATAATGAATCTTTAAAAACTGCAACAGGAGAAAAATTTGAAATAGACTATTCAAATTATGTTAGAATCTCTAACGACAATGGAAATGGTATTGCAACTAAACAAGGAGAGATTTTAATGGAGTGCCAATATGGAAATATCATCTATTATGAATATAATACATTTGTTGTAACTAAAAAAGTAAATGATACTTGGAAAATGGGGGTTGTAGATATAAATAATAATATAGTTATTGATTTTATAGATGGATTTATGTCACAAAATTATTTTACTAGTACACAGTATGCTATTTATAGTGTTATAAATAATAATCATAGTTATGAAGGAGTTATTGATAGAAATTTGAATATAATATTACAACCAATATATTCTGATGTAACAATGAGAAATATTGAAATTGGAGATTATTATGAAGATTACTTTATTGTAGAAATAAATGGTAAAAGAGCTGTTTTAGATAAAGAGGGTAATATAAAAATAGATTATTGTGATTCTTCTGTTTATGATTTATGGAATGAATACGAAAAGATAGTAAAAAATAGTTTAAATAATAATTAAAATGCAAAACGAAGAAATAATAAGTAATGAAGTGGAAAACACCAAATATATCAGTCTCTTTAATAATTATTCAAAATTGGCTAGAAAAATAAGCTATCTATTTCTAAGTTAAAAAACTCATTGAAAAAATTTTAATTATTACTTATAATATATAAAAATAATTAAAGAAGATAGGAGTGAGTTTTATGAAAAGCTGGAAGATTTATAGTATTGTTATTACTGTAGTATTAGCTTTAGTAATTATCGGAATATGTCTATATGCATTTGTATTTAAAGAAAATATTTCTGAACAAAATGCTAAAGAAATTGCTTTAACAGATGCAGGTGTAAACGAAAGCAATATAACTCTTAGAAAAGTAGAGCTTGATGTTGAACATTATGATCCTATTTATGAGATAGAATTTTATTATAATAATGTTGAATACGATTATGAAATAGATGCAATAACAGGTGAAATTATAAAGTACGAAAGAAAAAAATAACTGAATTTTAAAGGAGAAAAGAATGATTGATATTAAATTTATACAAGAAGAAAATAAAGCAATTGCTTTAGATAATTCTACTCAAATTGGAGAGTGTGTGTTTGAAAATTTAGATGGTACTTGGAATATAATTCATACTGGAGTAGATAGTAAATATCAAGGACAAGGAATTGCAAAAAAACTAGTAAATTGCGTTATAGAAGAGGCAAAAAAATATAATAAAAAACTTATTGCAGATTGTTCATATGCTAAGAAAATGTTAGAAAAAATATAAAAATTTATATTTATAAGTTCTGTATAAATTTAGAATTAAAGCTAATTTACATAATAATATTGACAATCAGAGCATAGCCTGTTATAATATTTCTATAAGAAAAGAGGAAAAATTATGAAATTTAAAATATTTTTAAACAATCAATTACATCATCATCGTAGGAGCCTGTAACTTCGCACTTGAATTAGATGCGTAGGTGCAGGCTAAAAATACTGCACCTACGATAGTTTAAAAATATTTTTTTATGGATATGTTAAGGACTATATGTAGGTAAATTCTATATATAGTCTTTTTTCATATCTATTTTTTTCTCTTTTTTTAAATATTAATTATTTGGAGGTAAAATATGAATAGTCAAATAAAAGAGCTTACAAATTTAGAAGATTTTAAAAGAGTATATAAGGTTTTCTCTGGTCCACCTTATAATGAAAAATATACAGAAGAGGAACTAACAGAAATTTTTAGAGAATATCAGGAAAAAGGTTATATTTATGGCGCATATAATAAAGATGGATGTATAGGACTTATAGCTTTAGAAAGAGGAGCTAAAGAAGATCAACCTGTAAGTTATCAGAATGAAAATATAATGTATTTAGCTGATGTTGCAGTATTAGATCAATATAGGAGAAAAGGATTAGGAAATCAGCTTATGCTATATGCTGTTATGCAGTCTAAGTTGCTAGGGTATAATAAGCTATATATGAGAACATTAGAGAGAGGTTCTATGTCGTATGGTATTGCCTTAAAAATAGGATTTAAACAAATTCCAAATTTATTGCAAAGTGTAGAAAAAGAAAGAACAAATGGTCAAGTTGAAACGATGCAAAATATTTTTTTAGAGATTGATTTAGATTCTTTAAGTAAGGAAAATTTAAAACAAGGAATGAAACTAGCAAATCCTAGTGTAGAAGAAAGAGTAAAGGGGGAGTAATATGTTAGAAGTAGAGGAAGTTCTAGAAAAATTAGTAAGATTTAATACTATTAAAGACAAAGAAAACAAAAAAATATTAGATTATATAGAAGCTACATTGAAACAAATAGGCTTTAAAACTGAAATAAGAGATAAATTTTTAATTATATCTAACAAACCAGAAACTTCAATAGGCTTCTTAGGACATACTGATACAGTGGAGTTTACAGAAGGCTGGAAGTATGAAAAATTTGAATTAACTAAAGTTGATAATAAAATATATGGTTTAGGTGTTTGTGATATGAAGGCTGGAATTGCAGCAATAATTTCAGCTGTATCTCAAATAGATTTTAAAAATTTAAATAAAGGAGTAAAATTATATTTTACTTATGATGAAGAAATAGGTTTTAACGGAATAAAAGAGCTAATAAAATATGAAACTGATTTCCCAGATACAATAATAATAGGAGAACCAACTTATAATGAGATTATAGTAGGTAGTAAAGGTTTAATAGAATATAAAATTTCTTTTAAAGGAATAAAAACACATTCAAGCACACCAGACAAGGGAAAGAGTGCTATTATGAGTGCAATATCATTTATAAATGAGCTAAACGAATTTTATCAAAATGAAATAAAAAACAATGTAAATAAAGAGTTTGAGATACCTTATACAACTATGAATATAGGAAAAATAAATGGTGGTAGTGCAATTAATTCTGTTCCTGCTTATTGTGAATTTTTTATGGACTTTAGAACTGTGGATAAAAAAGATGAGAAAAGAATTGAAAATAAAATAAAATTTTTAAGAGAAAAATATCAAGCAGAAATTAAAAGAATAAATAAATTATCACCTTTTTTAAACAAATCAGAAATTTCTAGTAAAACTTGTAATTTTATTACAGAAGCTAGTTTTTTAGATAATAATAGAATAATTTTAGGTGCAGGTCCAATAACAGCACATCAGGTAGATGAATATATAACAGTTCAAAGTTTATATAAACTTGTTGAGCAATATAAAGATTTAATTGAGAAGTATTGTAAGATATAAATAATTGATATTAAAGTATAAATATAAGCATATAAAAATAATATACTTATATTTATACTTGCAGATACTTACAATAATAGATTTTATTTATATAATAGTGTAATTTTTCTATTATTTATTTCTATAAATTTATCTTCTTTTAAGTGTTTTAATTCTCTAAACATAGCAGATCTATCGATAGCAAGATAGTCTGCTAAATCTTTAAAACTGTAGTTTAAGTAAAAATATTTAAAACGACTTTTTTTATGTTCTATTTCAAAATACTCTAAAAGTTTTTCACGAATTTGTTTTTTTTCCAAAATTTTTATTCTTTCATTCATAATTCTTATTTTATTATTATAAATGTCAAATAAATTATTTAAGAATATGTTAAAGTAATTATGATTTAAATTTTCTGGATTTACAAGTTTTATATAATCAATAACTAAGACTTCTGTATCTTGCTTAGCTATTATTTGGCAATATTCACTATTTGTAGCTGAGATATTTGTACCAAAAACACTATCTTTAGAAATAGTTTCTTTTACAATTTCATTACCATTATATTCTATGTTTACAATTTGAGCAGAGCCATTTAAAATAATTCCTATAATATTTTCATTTTTTATAGTGGGCAGAATTTCTTGATTTTTCTTATATTTATAGATGTGAACTCCGAGTAGTTCATATAGTTTATTAACTTGAATTTTAGATAAATTTTCAAAAGGACTTTTCATTTTTTTGACCTCCAAAAACATTTTAACAAAAAACTAAAAAAGGTGCAAGTGCAACTTCTATACTTAAATGTTTATTGATATAAAATGATTATAAAATAATAAAAAAAATAAAGAAATATGGGGGAACAAAAGAGATGAAAATAGTAAAAAGAGATGGACATATAGTAGACTATGATCCTGAAAAGATTAGAGTAGCAATAGGAAAAGCTAATGATGAAGTTAGAGGAAAAGAAAAAGCCACTAAAGAAGAAATTAAAGAGATTATTAAATATATAGAAGATTTAAATAAGAAAAGAATCTTGGTAGAGGATATTCAAGATATAATCGAACAAAAATTAATGGAATTTGACAGATATGAACTTGCCAAAAAATATATTACTTACAGATACACAAGAGAATTAGTAAGGAAAGCAAATACTACAGATAAAACAATAAAAGAGTTAATAGAAGGAGAAAATGAATACTGGAATAGTGAAAATTCTAATAAAAATGCAGAAGTAGTAACCACACAAAGAGATTACTTAGCAGGAATTACTAGTACAGATATTACAAGAAGATTTTTACTACCAGAAGATATAGTTGAAGCACATGATAAAGGAATTATTCATTTTCATGATGCAGATTATTTTGCACAAAATGCTCTTCATAATTGTGAGCTAATTAACTTAGATGATATGCTTCAAAATGGAACAGTAATTAATGGTGTAATGATAGAAAAACCACATAGATTTATTACTGCAGCAACAATAGCTACTCAAATAATTCTTGCCGTTACCTCATCTAGCTACGGAGGTGCAACAGTTTCTCTTACACATTTAGCACCTTTTGTAAGATTAAGTTATGAAAAATATTTAAAGAAATATCAAAATAGAAATTTAAGTAAAAAAGATTGTGAAAAATTTGCTATGGAAGATACTAAAAAAGAAGTTGAAGATGGTGTACAGACTTTCAACTATCAAGTTAATTCTATGACAAACACAAATGGACAAGCACCATTTTTATCAGTAAATATGTATTTAGGTGAAACAGATGAATACAAAGATGAACTTGCAATGATAATTGAAGAATTTTTAAAACAAAGAATTCTTGGTTTCAAAAATGAAAAAGGAGTTTATATAACTCCAGCTTTTCCAAAACTTTTATATGTACTAGAAGAAGATAATATTCATGAGGATAGTAAGTATTGGTATTTAACAAAACTTGCAGCAGAATGTACAGCAAAGAGAATGGTTCCAGACTATATTTCTGAAAAAGTTATGCTAGATTTGAAGAAAAATGAGCTTGGCAATGGAGAATGTTATCCTTGTATGGGTTGTAGATCTTTCCTAACTCCAGATAGAACAATGAGCATTGGAAACATAGCAAAAGCTAAAAACTATGTTGAAGGAAAAGGTAAGTATTACGGAAGATTTAATCAAGGTGTTGTTACTATAAATTTACCAGATGTTGCACTTTCTGCTGATGGAGATATGGATAAATTCTGGAAAATTTTTGATGAAAGATTAGAATTATGTCATAAAGCTTTGCAAATTAGACACAAAAGATTAAGTAATGCAACTAGTGATGTGGCACCTATTTTGTGGCAACATGGAGCTTTAGCTAGACTTGAAAAAGGAGAATCAATTCACGAATTACTACATCATGGATATTCAACTATCTCTTTAGGTTATGCAGGTCTATATGAGTGTGTAAAAGTAATGACAGGACATTCACATACAGATAATGGAGAAGGAAAAGAATTTGGATTAAAAGTAATGCAACATTTAAATGATGCAACTGCAAAATGGAAAAAAGAAGAAGATATAGATTATTCTGTTTATGGAACACCTATCGAATCTACAACTTATAAATTTGCAAAATGTTTAAAAGAAAGATTTGGAACTGTAAAAGGAATTACAGACAGAGGATATATTACAAACTCATATCATGTTCCTGTTTTTGAAGAAATAGATGCTTTTTCTAAGTTAAAATTAGAAAGTGAATTTCAAAGATTAAGCCCAGGAGGAGCAATATCTTATATAGAAACACCAAATTTACAAGGAAATGTAGATGTTGTACTACAAGTAATACAATTTATCTATGATAATATTATGTATGCAGAATTAAATACTAAATCAGATTATTGTCAAAAATGTGGATATACAGGAGAAATTTTAATAGATGATAATCTAGAATGGTTCTGTCCAAATTGTGGAAATAGAGATCACAATACTTTAAATGTAGCAAGGCGTACTTGTGGATATATAGGAACTAATTTCTGGAATAAAGGAAGAACTCAAGAAATAAAAGAAAGAGTTTTACATATTGATAATAAGGTGGCAAAGTAAGATGAGATATAATTTAATTAGAAAAATGGATATATCAAATGGACCGGGAGTAAGGGTATCTATATTTATGCAAGGTTGTCAATTTCATTGTAAAAACTGTTTTAATCCGGAAACATGGGATTTTAATGGTGGAGAAGAATTTACAGATGATACTATAAAAAAAGTATTAGACTTGTGTGATAAAAGTGAAGTAAAAGGCTTATCTATACTAGGAGGAGAGCCAATGAATCCTACTAATATAGAAGGTACTACTAAACTTGCAAAAGCTTTTAAAGAAAAATATCCTGAAAAAAATATATGGACTTGGTCTGGATATAGATATGAAGATTTAAAAGATAAAGAAGTAATGAAATATATTGATGTATTAGTAGATGGAAATTACAAAGACGAACTTCACAATCCAACATTAAAATGGAAGGGTTCTGAAAATCAAAGAGTAATTGATGTAAAAAAAAGTATGGAAAATGGTGAAGTAGATTTATTAAAATAATTAAATTATTTTAATTAACTAGATACACATTAAAAGCTTAGATAAAGATTTTAATGTGTATTTTTTATATTCTTTGAATAATTTGTTTTCTTTTATAAAAAACTAGCATTAAATAAAAAGAAAAGGTGAGAAAATGATATTTAATATTTTTATAATTCTAGTAGGACTAGCTTTTTTAATATTAGGAGCAGAGTTAGTGGTAAGAAGTGCTAGCAATATAGCAAAGAAATTTTATATTCCAGAAATTTTAATTGGTTTAACTATTGTATCTATTGGAACTTCAATACCAGAACTTATAATTACAATAAAATCGGCTTTTAAAGGATCTACAGATTTAATTTTAGGAAATGCTATAGGAAGTAATTTGTGTAATCTTTTGCTAATTTTAGGAATTATGGGACTAATAAAACCAATTTATATACAAGAAGAAACTAAAAAATTTCATATACCAATAGCTTTTTTTGCTACGACTTTTCTTTTAATAATTAGTATATTAAAAGAAAATAGAGTTATAAATTCTTTTTTAGGTGTAATACTAATTATTCTATTTATAGCATATATAATATATCCAATTTTATTAGATAAAAAGAGAATTGCAAAAGAATATAAAAAAGCAAAAGAAAATAAAGTTCTAAATAATGGAAATATTTTTTTTCAATTATTTATAATATTACTTGGTTTAATTTTATTAAAACAAGGTGGAGATTTAGTAGTAAATAGAGCTACTATAATTGCAGAAAACTATGGATTGAGTGAAAGAGTAATTGGGTTAACTATAGTAGCAATCGGAACTGCACTTCCAGAATTAATTACATCTATAGTATCTACTATAAGTAATAATACGGATATAGGAATTGGAAATCTAATAGGATCTAGTATGGTTAATTTTTTTCTTATATTAGGAGTAGGTGCAACTATTGTACCAATTAAAATTTCTGAAAAATTTATAGAAAATTTATTTTTGTTAACTTTTGCTAATATATTAATTTGGAGTTTTTGCTATATTCCAAAAAAAAATATAATTACAAGGATAAAAGCTTTTTCTTTGGTAGGCATTTTTGCTATTTATCTTATAAACTTACTAATTTAAAGCAAAATATAAGTAGTTTTAAATTTATTAAATAGACATATAATCTAATTTTATTATTTTAATTAGTATAATAAAAATAAACTTTAATTATTAATTAATATATGCTATAATATGATTATAAAATTTGTTTTAGCGAGGAAAATATATGGAGAAAAATAATAGTGATTTAAAAAAATGGCTTATTTTAATATTAGTTGCTATTGTTGCTTATTGGGGAATAAATAATTTAGCTACAGTAGGAAGTGTAATTAATACTGTAATAGATATTATATTTCCATTTATATTAGGTGGAGCTTTAGCATATATATTAAATATACCAATGAGTTTTTTCGAGAGAAAATTTACAAGAACGGAAAAAAAGAAAAAAGCAAAAAAGAAAACAAAATTAAAAAGAATACTGGCTATAATATTATCAGTAATTGTAATTATATTTATTTTAACTTTAATTATTACTTTAATAGTTCCAGAATTAGTAAATATATTTAATTTATTAATAGATAATATACCATATTATGTTCAAGAGATTACTAAATTTGCTCAAAATTATTCACAAGAGCTTCCAAATATAAATAATTTTTTGCAAAACTTAGAAGTTGAAAATCTAAAAAAAGAAGCTATAGATCAAGGTATAAAACTATTAACATCTTCAATTTCTGTAATTACAAATGTATTTAGTGGAATAGCTACCTTCTTTATTGCAATATTTTTTGCTATGTACATATTAATCGATAAAGAGAAATTAAAAGAGCAAACTAAAAAGTTAATAAAAGCTTATTTAGGAGAAAAAAGAGCTGAGAAAATAATTAATGTGGGAAGAATATCAAATAATATTTTTAGAAGCTTTTTTACAGTTCAATGTTTAGAAGCGACTATTTTAGGTGTACTTTGCATTTTAGGTATGATAATTTTAAAAATACCTTATGCAGTGCCAATAGGAGTATTAGTAGGAGTAACAGCTTTAATACCAGTAGTTGGATGCTTTATAGGAATTATAATTGGAGCTATATTAATATTATCTATAAATCCTGTAAAGGTTATAACTTTTATTATATTTGTATTAATTCTTCAACAAGTTGAAGGAAATGTAATTTATCCAAGAGTAGTGGGTAGTTCAGTAGGACTACCAGGTATGTGGGTTTTAGTAGCTGTATCTGTTGGTGGTAGCTTAGGAGGAATCTTAGGTATGCTAATTGGTGTTCCAATAGCTTCAATTATATATACTTTAGTAAAAAAAGATGTTAATAAAAAATTAAATAAAGTTGTAGAATAATATTAAATTCAGCCTACTATCTTTTATAAATATCAAGATTATTTTAAGAAAATTTTAAGGTAATTAGTATAATATATTAGTAGTAAAAGATAGAAGGAAAAAATGAAGAGCAAAATATTAATTTTTATAATAGGATTATTTGTCGGAGTAATAATTGCTACTGCAGGATTTCTATTATATGGAAAATTAAACAATAAGCAAGGTAGAAATTTTAATGGAGAAAGACCACAAATGATGCAACAAAATGGTGTAGATGGAGAAAACCAAGCTATACCACCAGAAAAACCATCAGAAGATAGTGAAATACTACCAGAGATGCCAGAAGGTGAAAATCAAAATACAATGAGTAGCGAATCATAAAGAAATAGTTAAATTTTATTAAAAAGATAGTTTATACTATCTTTTTTTTCGATTTTGTGATATAAGTAAAATTCAAAAGGAGGAATTATGGAGGAAGAATTAAAACAATATTTAAGAAAGTTAACTTGTAGAGGATGTTTTAATCATTGTAGTTTAGATAATCCAAGTTGTGGAAGAAGTAAAATCTTTATAAAAGATGCTATTGAAAAATATAATGAAGAAAAGAATAAAAATGGAGAACAATTAAAATTTAATTAAGAGGATTGATATGGAAAAAAAGAAAATTATTATATTTGGAGGAGCTTTTAATCCACCTTTAAATTCACATTTTTCTTTTGCAGAGCAAATTCTAAATGAATTCAAAGACGCAGAAAAAGTTATATTTGTGCCAGTAAATAGTTTATATCAAAAAAAACGGACTAATTGAAAATGAACATAGATATCAAATGTTAAAACTTGTTTGTGATAAAAATGATAGGTTTGAGGTTTCTAAAATAGAATTAGAGCAAGAAAGACAATTATTTACCATAGAAACACTTAGAATTCTACAAAAGCAATATTTAAACTATGAAATTTATTTTACAATGGGAAGTGATAATTTAAAGGAATTAGAAACTTGGAAAAAATCTACAGAATTAGTAGAGGAATTTAAATTTCTAATTATTGAAAGAGATAAAGACTGTGCTAAAGATATTGTTAAAAATAGTAAATTTTTAAAGCAGTATAAAGAAAAATTTATTAAAGTAAATACGCAAATTCATAGTAATTTGAGTTCAACTTTTGTAAGAAACGAAGTAAAAAATGGTAGAAGTATACGATATTTAACACCAGATGAAGTAGTAGATTATATTAATAAAAATAAATTATATATGTAAAGAAGGAGTATTATGTTAAAAGAAGAAATTTTAATTAAAGAAGCTGAAAATGCAATAAAATGGATAAGACAATATACCGATAAAACTAAGGCAAAGGGTGTTGTAGTTCGGAAATAGTGGGGGAAAGGATTCTGCAACTGTTCTTGCAATGGCTGTTAAAGCTTTAGGAAAAGAAAGAGTAGTAGCAGTATCAATGCCTTGTAATTCAGTTCCTTCTGATTTTGATGATGCAAAGTTAGTAGCAGATGCTTTTGGAGTTAAATTTATAAAAATTGATTTAACACAAACCTATCTAGAACTAGAAAGAGAAATAAATTCTAATTTAGATAAAAATTTATGTAATGAATCTAAGATAAATATAAAACCACGATTGAGAATGACAAGCTTATATGCAATTGCACAAACATTAGGATATTTGGTAATTGGAACAGGAAATCTTTGTGAATCAATGGTAGGATATACTACAAAATGGGGTGATAGTGCATGCGATTTTAATCCAATTGGTAATTTTACTGTTGATGAAGTTTTAGCTATTGGAAAATATTTAAAAGTCCCAGAAAAGATATTAAAAAAAGCACCGAATGATGGATTAGGTGGATTAACAGATGAGGAAAAAATGGGGATAAAATATAGTCAAATTGCAGATATGATAGAAACAGGAGATACAGAAAAAGAAGCTAAAGAAGAAATTATAAAAAGATTTAATGCTTCAAAACATAAAAGAGAAGCTATACCAGTGTATAGATTTGATAGAAAAAATTATTTGTTGGAGGAGTAAAATGGAATATATATTTGAAAGAAAAATAAACTATTATGAAACAGATAGAATGGGAGTAGTACATCATTCTAATTATATTAGATTTCTAGAAGAAGCAAGATGTGGATGGCTTGAGTATTTAGGAATACCTTTTTCTAAACTAGAAGAAAATGGTATTACAATTCCAGTTTTAGAAGTTAATTGTGCATATAAGCATCATATAACTTTTGAGGATACTATTTTAATTAGACCATATATAAAAGAATATAATGGAGTAAGGATGACAGTTGGATATGAAGTAAAAGAAAAGAAAACAGGAAAAGAGGTTATAGTAGCAGAAACTAAACATTGCTTTACAAATAAAGAGTTGAGACCTATAAATTTGAAAAAGCAAAAGATTTTTAGTGAAAAGTTCGAAGATTTACTTAAATAAAAAACAGCGTTAAAAGCTGTTTTTTATTTACCATTCAATTTGATCTACGCTAGTAGGATTATTGTTTAATATTGTATCTGTTACTTCACCACTTTTAAAATGTATAATTTTATCAGCCATGGCTGATATAGCTGAGTTATGTGTAATTATAATAACTGTCATTTTATCTTTTCTACAAGTGTCTTGAAGAAGCTTTAGTATTTGTTTTCCTGTTTTATAATCTAATGCACCAGTAGGTTCATCACATAAAAGTAGTTTTGGATTTTTAGCAATAGCTCTAGCTATTGCAACTCTTTGCTGCTCTCCACCAGATAATTGAGCTGGAAAATTATCCATTCTATTTTTAAGACCTACTTTTTTAAGAATTGTACTAGGATTCAAACTATCTTTGCAAATTTGAGATGCAAGTTCTACATTTTCAAGAGCAGTTAAATTTGGAACTAGATTATAAAATTGAAAAACGAAACCAACATCTTCTCTACGATATTTACATAGTTTTCTATTATTAAAATCAGTAATATTTTTACTATCTACAATTACATCACCAGAAGTTGGTGAATCCATACCACCTAAAATATTAAGAGCTGTAGTTTTTCCTGCACCAGAAGCACCTAGAATTACAGTGAGTTCACCCTTTTCAATAGAAAAGTTCACTTTATTTAAAGCTCTTATTTTATTACTTTCAGTTCCATATTCTTTTATTACATTTCTAAATTCTATATAAGACATATCTAAAATTCCTTTCAATATATAGCAAATTATATCATAAATATTTTTTTTATAAAATACATTTAAAAAAATAAATAAAAATTTCAAAAAAAGAAGTAGGGTTTTGCAAATTCTTCTTGTTATTTTTAATATTTTTAGATATAATATTTAAGTAAATATAGAAATTAAGATTGGAGATAAAATATGAATGAAAAGCCATCAGTAGAAGATATTTTAATAGGACCTAATAGACCACAAAAAAAGAAAAGCAAAGCACCAATCATAATAGTTTTTTTTATAATTATTATTTTAATTGCTGGTGGAGTAGCGGCTTATTACTACTATACAAATTATATGGTAGAGAAACCAAAGTCAAAGTTTTTTAAGTATTTGGCAACTAATAATATTTATCAAACTTTCCAAAGTGATGTATATGGAGCTATTAAGGATAAAATAAAAACTCAAACGAGTAATTCTAATATAAATCTAACGGCAAGTACTAATATACCAACTATTACAAACAGCCAGTTAGATATAAGTAAATTTAATGTGGCTTTTAATAATATAAATGATAAAAATCAAAACAAAAATTATGCAGAATTAAATGTGAATTATGCAGATAATGAATTAGCTAGAATAAAAGCTATTATGGATGAGAATTCTGTTGCTATAACTTCAGAAGAAATAGTAAATATGTATTTAGGTACTAGCAAAGAAAATTTAGATGAGACTTTAAATAGAGCATTAGGAGGAGAGTGGAATTTAGAAGAATATTTAAAGCTTACAGATATGGTAGACGCAAATAGTATAGAAATTCCAGAAAATTTAATCCAGTCTAAATCAGATGAATATATGCAAATTATTTATAATAGCTTTAGAGAAAGTAACTTTTCAGAAAAAGAAAGTGTTTTAATTTCTACAGATGAAAATCAAACTCTTACAGCAAATAGCTATGAACTAACAACTAATTATTCAGAGTTAAATACACTTTTAGCTGAGTTATTGAAAAAATTAAGAAATGATACAGAGTTACTTAGTACGGTATCTGCTGTTTCAGAAAACACTACTCAAAATAATTTGCAAAATACATTAAACAATGTTGTAGATGAGTTTACTATGCAAAATACAACCATAGATATAACACCAATAGGAGAAGAAAATACAAATATATTGCAAGAAGAAAATACAAATAACTCAGAAGCAGATTTACAAATAATTGCTACAATATTAGCAGGAAATAAAGTAAATAAAACAGTTTCAGAACTACAAGAAATTTTAGACGAAGAAATTACAAAAATAGAAAATTTAAATATAACTAATAAAGAAGTAAAGATTTCTCTTTATGTAGTTGATGAAAAATTAAGAAAATTAGGAGTAAAATCTGAAGACTTTAATCTAGAAATGGAATTTCTAGAAGAGACAAACAAAGAAAAAATAAAATTTACTTTGTTAGGTATAAATACTGATATAAAAATTGAAAATCCAGAGCTAACAACTGAATTTCAAAATACAACTACTGAAAATACTTTAGAAAATAATGCAGTAGAAACAGACAAGCTAAAAAATGGCTTTACCATAACAATGGAAAAAAATACTTCAGATGTTTCAACTAAAATATTTGCTGAAATTGGATTAATAAACAACTTAGAAATAAATACCAAAATTTCTTGTAATCTAACTACAAATGGTACAGCAAGCTCAAAGGAAATAAAAAATGAAGCAATATTTACTTATACTACACAAGAAGGACAACTTACAGCAAATTTAAATTATAATATTAATTTTGAAACAGCAACTATGGAAATACCAAATTTAACAGATGAAACTTGTTTATTTTTAGATAAATTAAATGATGCAGAGCTAACAAATATAATAAACCAAATAAGAGATAGAGTAAACTTTGTTATAAATGAAAAAAAGGTAACATTAAATTTAATAGATCAAAATAATAATACATCTGTAGTAGAACAAGGAAATATACAAAATTCAACAAATCTAGAAGAAAAGGAAGCAGTAAAGCAGAAATTAATTGAAGTTATCTCAAATCAAATGGGAGAAGCTATAGCAAGAGGCGAAACTTATACTTTAGCAAATTTAGAAAATTTACAGATAGAAGGATATAATGTAACTGTTAATATAAGTGGAAATATTGCAGTAGTAACAGTAAATGGATATGTATTTAATATAGATTCAGAATTTAATTTATCTGAAGGATAACAGAAGAAAAGAGGTTTTGAAATGGAAGAGAACAAAACAAAAAAATTTAACAAAAAGAAAGCGATAACTATAAGTGTGATTGTTTTAATTATAGTTATAATAGCTGTTGTATTAGTTATTATTAATGGTAATGAAAAAAGCAAAGAAACTATCTTAGGAAATATATCAAATTTAGGTTTGGTTACAGAAAATGAAGATTCAATTTTTTACAATAAATATGAAAAGGGAATTGTAAAAGTAAAAGGAAATAAGGAATACCAAATTACTAATGAAACAGCATATTCAATGCAAACAGTAGGAGATTATATTTACTATTTAACAACTGGAGAAAATAATAATTTATTAATAAAAAGAGTAAAAACTAATGGAGATGAGCTTACAACATTTAAAGAGATACAGACAAGCATTAGTAAATTTTATATAGTAAATAATATCGTATACTATGCAAATATTGGGGAGACTAATGGTATTTCTAAAATATCAATAGATACAGGAGAAGAAACTCAAATTTGTGAAGATAATATAGAAGATTTTTGTGTAACAAATACAAATATATACTATACAGATGATTTTGGATATTTGTATAGTATGAATTTAGGAGGTACAGATAAGAAGACTTTATTAAATGATGAGATTACAGAATTTCAAGTCTATGAAGATTGGATTTATTATTATAAAGAATCAGAGAATTATTTAAGTAAAATAAAAATAGATGGTAGTGAGAGAGAAACTGTAACAGACAAAGTAAATTCATATATATTTAATATATATAAAGATAAAATTTATTTTTATGATTTAGAAAATAGCAATATTAGTAGTATTGGTATAAATGGTAAAAATTTGAAAGTTATTACAGAAATAAAGACTAATAAGACAAGAATTAATTTGACTACGAATGGACAAATTTATTATTTAGATGCTACTAGCGGAGATAATAATATATATCAAATGTATAGAATAGGGACAAATGGTGGAAAATTAAACGAAATAAAATATTAGAATATATTGACATTTGTAATATAAAAATATATAAATATATATAGATAAACATTACAAGAGAAAAAATTTTAGGAGGAGCCTGTATGAAACTTGGAACAGTTGTGTATGATAATAAAATTTATAATTTAGACTATATGACAACAGACGAAATGAAGCAGCTTCTTCGTAAAATAGAGGATTCAAAGAATACTAATTACGAACAAGGAAAAAATATAATAAAAAGATAGTAAACAAAAGAGATGGAGGTGCTTTAAAAGTAATGGATAGAAATGTTAATGAACAGTATATTTCTATGGTTTTAGAAAGAATATGGAATAAAAATTCTGAAAATATCCAAATGGAGGCAATAGTAAATAGAGCTTTAACTGATAAGATCTCCACAGAAACTATAAATACAAAAGTAAATTCAAAACTAAATGCAATAACTTTAGAAATTAAAAATATAAATCCAAAATACAACGAAAACTCTAAAAATTACGATACTACAAAAGCTGAAATACTAGATGCTTTAACAAATTACGAAACAGCTTTAATTGAACTTAGTGATTTTTATGATGAAAAAATAGAGCAACTAATATTAAAAAAAGTTGAACTAGATACTAAAAAGTTAGGCTTATTAATGAAAGATGAGATACTAGTTCAGAAAGCAGAAAGAAAAGTTGATGAAAAGAAAAATATAACCTTAAAGATTTCTGAAGGAGTAAAAAGTCTTTTTGAAAAAATAAGTGTAAAAAATCAAAATAAAGACAAAGATTACATAGATGTAAGCTTATTTAATAAAGCTCAAGATATGCAAGATATTGAACAAGAAGTTGATGAAAAGCTTGAAAAAAATGTAAAAAAAGTTAAAGAAGACTCAAATAAAAATGCAGAATTAGTTAAGAGCTTAGAAAAAGAAATTAAGCTTATAGATGAAGAAATAAATAAAATAAACGAAAGAAAATACCAAAGCTTAATGAATGCTATGGAAATAGGCGAAAAATGGATTGCAGTAAATGTTAAAAGACCAAGAGCTTTTGGCAAAATAAAAAGATTTTTTATGAGCAAATTCAATACAACTAAGCTTATTCATAAAAATGTAATAAATCCTCTAAATAATTTAGTAAAAGAATTTAGAGAGACAGAACTTGCAAATGTAAAGGGGTAAAATGAATGAACAAAGATTTTGAAGCTTTTAAGAAGCAAGCAAAAGATGCTGCTGATAGAGCAGCTGAAGAGTATAAGCCGTATATAGATAGTATAGAAGAAAAAGCAATGCAGGCTTATAAAGAACAAAAAGATAAAGATAGAGAAGAAGAACAAAAAATGGATAAAATTCATCAAAGTCAATTAGAAAAAGATGAAGAAGAAAAATAAAGTATCAAAGCTTGATTTTTTTAAGTAAATGTGTTATATTAATAACATAATTTCAAAATTAAACCGTTTTAAAAAAGCAAAGTAGGTAAAAGTAAATTATATTTAGAGAGAATGGGTGACCACGCTGAAAGCCCATTTATATAAGTTTTACTGAAATTTCACTTTTTAGGTCTTTTATTGAAAATTTAGTAGGTAAGAGCGGTTGCACCGTTATAGCAAAAATGAGGTTATAATTTAATTATAATAAAATTAGGTGGTAACACGGCTTAAAAATCGTCCTATATGTTAGTTTAACATATAGGATTTTTTGTTAGAAAAAAACTATACTAACAAATATAATTTATCGAATATAAAAATGGAGGTAAAGAAGATGGAAGAAAAGATTGAAGCAATCAGAAAATCTGCAAAAGAAGAACTTTCAAAAATAGAAAACTTACAAGAATTGCAGGAACTTAGAGTAAAGTATCTAGGTAAAAAAAGCGACTTAACAGCAATACTTAAAGGTTTGGGAGCTTTATCAGCAGAAGAAAGACCAAAGATAGGAAGTATGGTAAATGAATTAAGAAAAGAAATTGAAAATACAATTTTAGAAGCAGAAGCAATTTTAAAAGAAAAACAACTAGAAAAACAATTAGAGAAAGAAAAAATAGATGTAACAATGCCTAGCAAAAACTTAAATATAGGTTCTGTTCATCCTATTACACAAATAATAGATGAGGTTAAAGAAATCTTTTTAGGTATGGGATATAGTATAGCTGATGGACCTGAAGTTGAAACTACACATTATAATTTTGATCAACTAAATACACCAGCAGACCATCCAGCAAGAGATTTACAAGATACTTTCTATATTACTGAAGATGTAATTTTAAGAACACAAACTTCACCAGTACAGGCAAGAGTTATGGAAAATCAAAAGCCACCAATAAAAATAATCTGCCCAGGTGCTGTTTATCGTTCTGATACTTTAGATGCAACACATTCACCAGTATTCCATCAAGTAGAAGGCTTAGTAGTTGATAAAAATATAAAAATGTCAGATTTAAAAGGAACTTTAGAGGCTTTTGCGGTTAAATGCTTAGGTCCAAATACAAAAGTTAGATTTAGACCACATCATTTTCCTTTTACAGAACCTTCAGCAGAAGCTGATGTATCTTGCTTTGTGTGTGGTGGAAAAGGTTGTAGAGTTTGTAAGGGTGAAGGCTGGATAGAGCTTTTAGGTTGTGGAATGGTACATCCAAAAGTATTAGAAAACTGTGGAATTAATCCAGAAGAATATTCAGGCTTTGCATTTGGATTTGGAGTAGAAAGAATTGCAATGGCAAAATTTGGAATTGATGATTTACGCTTATTGTACGAAAATGATGTTAGATTTTTAAAGCAATTTTAATTTTATAAATTAAGCTTAAGAAGGGAGGATATGTTAGCTAGGCTAACATAAAAATAAAATGAAAGCTAGTATAGAATGGTTAAAAGAATATTCAGATATTGATGTTGATGCAAAAGAACTTGGAGATATTTTAACAATGACAGGTTCAAAAGTAGAAACAATAGATTCAAAAGGAAAAGATATAAAAAATGTAGTAATAGGAAAAGTTTTATCTGTAGAAAAACATCCAGATTCAGATCATTTAGTTGTATGTATGGTAGATATAGGAACTGAAAAAGTGCAAATAGTAACAGGAGCACCAAATGTAAAAGAAGAGAATATAGTTGCAGTTGCTAAAGATGGATCAGAGCTACCAGGAAATGTAAAAATTAAAAAAGGAATATTAAGAGGCGTAGAATCTTGCGGAATGATGTGCTCTTGCAGTGAACTTAATATTCCAGTAACAAGATTTCCAAATCAAATTGAAAATGGTTTAATGATTTTACCAAAGGAAATGGAAAAATATATAGGAAAAGATGTAGTAGAAGTTTTAAATTTAGAAGAAGAAATTATAGACTTTGAAATTACACCAAATAGACCAGATTGTTTATCTATAGAAGGTTTGGGAAGAGAAACCGCTGTTTCTTTAAATAAGGAATTTAAAGACCCAAGAAAAAATTTAATGGATATGCCTGTTGAAAATAAAGATAATATTGAAGGTTTAACTGTTAAAATTACAGCTCCAGATTTGTGCTATCGTTATATAGCAAGAGTTGTAAAAAATGTTAAAATAGGAGAATCTCCAGATTGGATGAAAAGAAGACTAGAAGCTTGTGGAGTTAGAAGTATAAACAATATAGTTGATATTACAAACTATGTAATGTTAGAGCTTGGACAGCCAATGCATGCTTTTGATATTAATTCTATAGAAGGAAAGAATATAACAGTAAGAAGAGCATATAAAGGAGAAAAAATAACGACTCTAGATGAACAAGAAAGAAATTTAGATGATTCAATGTTAGTAATAGCAGATGATAAAAAAGCAGTAGCTATTGCAGGTGTAATGGGTGGATTAAATTCAGAAATTGAGGATAAAACTACAACAGTTGTTTTTGAATCAGCTGTATTCAATGGAGGAAGTGTTAGAAAGACTGCTAAAAAAGTTGGTTTAAGAACAGAAGCTTCAAGCAGATATGAAAAAGGTCTTTCATCAGAAAATGCTATAAGGGCAGCAAATAGAGCAGTTGAATTAGCTGTGCAAATAGGAGCTGGAGAAGAAGTTGAGGGAAAAGTAGATGTTTATCCAACAGTACAAAAAATTCCACAAGTAAAACTAGATGTAGCTAGAATAAATAGTTTATTAGGTTTAGAGATTTCTGAAAAAGAAATGATAGATACTTTAGAAAAACTAGATATGAAAGTAGAAAAAGGTTATGTAATACCACCATATTTTAGAACAGATATAGAACAAGTAGCAGATTTAGCAGAAGAAGTAGCTCGTTTCTATGGATATGATAAAATAGGAAGTACTTTAATTGAAGCAGAAACAACACTTGGAATTCGTACTAAAGCTCAAAAAATTCAAGATAAAATAAAGGAAGCTTTAGTAAGTAAAGGTTTAAGCGAAATATATACTTATGGTTTCTATAATCCAAACGATTTAGATAAATGCTTAATTGACAAAAATAGTGATTTAAGAAGCCAAACTATTAAACTAAAAAATCCTTTAAGCGAAGATTATTCTGTAATGAGAACTACTACCTTGCCAAGTATGATGCAGACTTTATCAACAAATAATGCTAAGAAAAATAAAAATGTAGCACTTTTTGATATATCAAGAGTATATAAAGATGTAGATGGAAAAATAGAAGCAGGAGAAATTCCAGAAGAAGAAATGATTGTTACAATTGGTGCTTATGGAGAAAATATGGATTTCTATGTTTTAAAAGGTTTAGTAGAAACAGTTCTTAAAATTTCATCAGTACAAAGATACGAAGTAATAGCTGAAAAGAGTAATTCATCTTATCATCCAGGAAAAACAGCAAAAATCTGTGTTGGAAAAGATGTAATTGCAACTTTGGGAGAAATTCATCCAGAGGTAAGTGAGAACTACGATATATCAAATAGAGTATATGTTGCTGAAATTTCAATGGATAAAATTGTAAAATATGCTAGAGTAGAGAGAAAATATGTAGAAGTTCCTAAGTACCCAGCTGTTGAGAGAGATCTTGCAATGTTAATAGATGAAGATATAGAAGTAGCTCAAATAGAAAAAGTAATTACAAGAAAAGGCAAAAAAATATTAGAAGAAGTAGAATTGTTTGATGTTTATAGAAATGAAAAATTAGGAGACAAAAAGAAGAGTATTGCATATAGCTTAAAATTTAGAGCTAAAGATAGAACTTTAACAGATGAAGAAATAAATAAAGCTATGGAAGAGATAATTACAGAACTAGAAAAAACTTTTAAAGCAGAGCTTAGAAAATAGATTAAGTTTGAAAAAAATTATTTATACTCAAATAAAAAAGAGCGTTAAGTATAATACTTAAAGCTCTTTTTTTTTATTGTTTAAATTCTATCATTGCAAAGGGTTAAAGTCAATATTGAAAATAAAAATTAATTACAAAGAATTCAAAAAATTAAAATAAGAAAACCACACAAAGCTGTATGATAAAGTTGTTTCAAAAAAATTTTAATTTCTTTAAATATTATACTTAAGGATAATCCATAAAAATAAGATAAGAGAAGTTTTGAAATGGTTTTCTTTCAAGAAAAAGCAAAAGTCATTAGACATGTTTGTTTTTTATGGATTAATGGAGAAGGGGTATCCTTTCTCCAAACTAAATATAAAAAACATAGGAGGAAAAGCTTAAATGAACGAAAGAAAATCATTTCAAGATTTAAAGCAGAAAAAACGGAATAACCTTAATAGCTTTAGTAATATCAATAATAGTAATGCTTATATTAGCAGGTGTAAGTTTAAATGCAGTAATTGGAGATAATGGAATAATTACTCAGGCACAAAATGCAACATATATGCAAGGTATAGCAGCATTAGAAGAATATTTGCAAACAGAGTATGTAAAATACTATGATGAAGCAGATGAGTATATTAACAAAATAGAATTACTTTCGAATAAGATGCCAGACCTATGCTTAAAAGATGGAACAAAAAATTATATAATGTACAATGGAAAAATGTACTACTTAGTAAATAAACAAAGCTTGCCAGATGATATTAAAAATGGATTAAAAGGTGGAGATACAACAGAGCGATCAAAGTATATAAGACTTATAGATGTATATGGAATAACAAGTGATTTAAGAGTATACTATTGCTCAAATGGAACAGATACAGTATTAGGAACAATGGAAGATAAAAATATAGACCCCAATATACCAGTACAAAAATTAAATAATGATGCAGAAATGAAAAAAGCGATAACAGAAGCATTAGCAAAACAAGGAATAATAGTAGGAGAAAACGGAATAACAACAGGAAATGTAGCAACAATAAAAGAATTAGAATTAGATGGAAGTAAATATAATGTAAAAAGTTTATCAGCACTATCTGAATTAAATGCATTGCAAAAGCTAGAATTAAAAGATATCAATGTAAGTAGCTTAGAAGGAATAGATGGATGTAGTATGCTACAATATATATTCTTTGAAAATTGCAAAATAGAGAATTATGAACATATAACAAAGGTATTAGATTTAAAGTATTTGTATGAATATTTACCACCAGACAGAAGTGAAGAAGAGTGTAATAGAGAAATAGAAAATTTAAGCATAGCAATGGAAAAAGCAGACGATTTAAATAAACTAGAATATGTGGGAATGTTTGGATATGATTTTATAAGAGGTGGATATGGCATTGGACTTGACGGAAGAGATATAATGAATGATAGTTATACAGCTGTTGCAGATAAGAGTAAGTTAAGTAGTATAGCATCACTATCAAAATGGTCAGAAACAGTAAAAAGTAGCATAAAATATATGTATTTAAATAATAATTCAATAAGCAATATAGAAAGCTTAGTGGAGTATAAAAATATATATGAATTATGGATATTAAATAATTCTAATTTAGTAAGTTTAAATGGATTAGAAAATCATACAAATTTAAGATATATAGTAGCTCAAAGGTGTAGCTTAAATAATATATTAGGATTAAGTGGTTGCAGTAAATTATATTATGTAACATTTTATCGTAATTCAAATCTAACAAGTTTAACCGGAATAGATAATTCAAGTATGTATAAATTAATAGCATACAATTGTAATTTAACAGATATATCAGCATTAGAAACGACAAAAAATACTTTAGAATATTTAAACATACAGAATAATTCAAATTTACAAAATGTTGAGGTAATATCAAAATGCACTAAATTAAATAATTTATATTTGGCAAATAACAATAATATGCTAGATACAGATGTAATAAAATTAGAAGGAATAATAGCAAATTGCGGTACAAATTATTCTTTGCCAACAAAATATAATGCATTATTTTCTAATTTAACAAGTTATGATTATACATCTTTAGGATTAACAGATACATCAAAAGAAATAACAGCATTAAAAAATAGAACAAATATAGAATGGTTAAGATTATATGGAAACACAGATTTAGGAAAATCAAGATTAGCAAAACTAATAAAAGATGGTTATTTAGAGCTAGAGGAATTAGATAAAATAAAAGAAAATTTAGATTTAATAGAAGAGCAAAAAATTTATATAGATAGTTTAAAGAGCAAAGGAAAAGCAAGTATAGAAAGTATGTCAGATAGTGAGATAGAAAGCACAGAAAAAGAAAGTGATATATATATAAGATATGTACTATCAACATTAACAGGCTTAAAGAAATTATCAATAGGAAATATAGCAAATATAACATCAATAGACTTTTTAAATAAAGTAACAAATTTAAGTGAGTTAGACTTAAGAGGAACTAATATAACAGATTTAAGTAAGCTAGAGACACGAGCTTTAAGATTAGGAACATTAGTAGTAGATAATACAGGAATAGATTTTTCAAAAATACAAAATACATTAAATAGAATATATGATAATTATGTGAATGATAGTTCAACAAAATCTGTTTGGAGTAATACTGTTTTTAATGGTATAACAACAGCTGGATTAAAATTACTTAATAAGAATTTTGAAAATGCTTTTGAAAATTGTACTAATATTACAAATGTAAAAATGAGTAATGAATCAGGTGGAAGGATAGATTTAAGCGAATGTATGAATTTAAATTATTTAGATTTTGTAAATGGCACAATAGTAACACCAGCAAAAAATATGGAATATGTTAGATGTTACTATGGAATATTAGATAGTAGTAAAACACCATATATAAAAACTGTAAACTTTGGAGAAAATAGTCAAACTCAAAATTCATTTCAATATATGGTAAATACACAAATAGAGCGTTTATACTTAGGAGGATTTTCTATACCAAATCTAGAATTATTAGATAATTTAGAAGGCTGTAAAAATACTTTAAAATATTTAAGAGCAAGAAGTGAATTTTCCGAATATTATTATAGAGCACAAACAGGTGGATTAGGAGCATTAGAAGATTTTACAAAATTAGAAACAATTATTTTAGCAGGAGCAAGAAATAGTGGAATATTAGAAGGTGCAAGTAAATTAAAAGCGGTAAAAGCATTAAATATAAGATCAAATGACATACCAGATATAAGTGAATTAAGTGGATTAACAACATTAGAATCATTATATTTAGGGGATAATAAAATATCAAATATAACACCATTATCAAATTTAACAAATTTACAAATATTAGAATTATCAAATAATAGTATAAATGATATATATCCATTGAGAAATCTAGTACAAAATGGAAGAACATGTATAACAAGTTTAGATTTAAGAAATAATCTGTTGGAAAATAATAATAGTAGTGGACAAGATAATGTTGAAGTATTAAAACTGTTTAAAGATGCAGGAGCACAAATAGAATATAGTGGAAATAACTTTTCAGACATATCAATATTAAATTAAATAGATAAGTGAAAAAATATTTAATTTATATAGAGAAGGGAAGATTGTGGAATGAATAAAAAATTAATAATATTAATATCGGTTGCAATATTAGTAATAATATTAATAAGTGTAGTAATTATAAAAGTAAAAGATAAAAAAGAAAAACAAATGGAGAGTTTAATAACAGAAGGAGAAAATATAGAAGAAGGAAAGTTTTATATAAGAAATGAAGTAACAAATGAAGTAATAGTAGAAACGGAAGATAAGGGAATGCTCCAGAAATATAAAGATAATCCAGATTATAATCCGAATCCTACATTTTAGATAGATACTTTTTACGATAAGAAAATAATTATGAACTTTAGGGACATTCCTTAAAGTTCATTTTTTAGAAAAAAAGCCTTAAGTTTTTGACTTAAGGCTACTTAATATTTAATAAAATTCTATCATTAGTGGGGTTACAAGTCAATACAAAAATAAAATTTTGAAAATAAGATTTTAGTGTAGATTTTATTAAAGTATGGGAAATTAAAGTAAAAGAGAAATTTAAAAATTTCGTTAAGTCAAAAACTTAAGGAAATCCATAAAAATAAACAAATAGGAGAAGTCTATGACTAATTTAATTTTAAAAGAAATTAAATAGTTATTTTGATAGGCACTATTTTTAATAGTGCTATTTGTGTTGTTTTAAAATATATGAAATCCAATTCATATATTTTTGAAATGGTTTCCTTTCAAGAAACAAAGGTATCATTAGATAAATTTGTTTTTATGGATTGATGGAGAAAGGAGTATCCTTTCTCCAAACTAAATATAAAAATAAATTTAGGAGGAAAAGCTAAATGAACAAAAGAAAACCTTTTCAAGATATAAAGCAGAAAAAACGGAATAACCTTAATAGCTTTAGTAATATCAATAATAGTAATGCTGATTTTAGCAGGAGTAAGTTTAAATGCAGTAATTGGAGATAATGGAATAATTACACAAGCACAAAATGCAACATATATGCAGAGTGTGGCTGTATTAGAAGAATACTTAAATAGTTATTATGTAGAACATTATGAAGAAATAGAATCAATAGAAACAGAAAATAAATCGGAAGTATTAGCAAGTCTATCTGAGTCTGGAAATTGGTTCTATAAAACTGCAATAGGATATGTAGTAGATGAAAATGGAAAAGCACATTATTTTTTAAAGATAGATAAAATGCCAGAAGAAATAAAGAGTCAGATAAAAGGTGGAAGCTCAGAAGGAAAAACTTTAGCAGATTATAAGAAATGTATAGATGTATATGGGGTAACAAAAGACTTAAAAGTATATTATTGTAGTGGAGGAACAGATACAATAATAGGAGAGAGCTATGAACAGATAGCAGAAGATAATCCATTAAGGGAAGTATTTCCAGCAGGAAGTGTATGGAGCAAATTGATAAAAGGAAATGAAACAGAAAATGTAACAGCAGCAGAAATGAAAAGTATAAGAGATTTAACAATAGATGAAAATTCAGGAATAACAAATTTAAGTGAATTATATAATTTTACATCTTTAAAAAATTTAACAATAAATAATGTAA
>CALXPP010000012.1 GCA_944390345.1 uncultured Clostridia bacterium | reverse complement strand
TAAAATAAAGCTAAAAACTAGTATTTACAAGATATTGAGAGTTTATACAAAAAATTATAAATGATAATGCCAATTATTATGGAAGTATAATAAAGTACAGTAATATCAATGCTTTCAAGATGCGGCATAACAGATTTGTTATTAACATGTTATTAACCGTATAAGTTTATAGAGTATTTATAATCAAAAAACCTATCAATCCTGATAGGTTTTTATTGATTCGAAACAAAGATATATAATTTTTTATTTTCCTTATAATCTATTTGCTTTATGGCTTCAAGTTTTTCTTCGATAGAAATATGTGTATAAAAATCTTGACCAACATTTTCATTACTATGTCCAATTATAGAATTTATAATAACTTGTTTTATATTCTTCTTTTCTAATTCTGTTCTTAAAGTATGTCTACATTCATGTGCAGTGTGATGTGCTAAAAATGGATGCTTTTCTATAAAATTAAATTTGTAATGATATAAGTAATAATCATAATTAGCTTTTCTACCTTTAGCAATTTTGGAGTCAGGCATATGAAATAAAAATTCATGTTCAGGATTATAGTATTTTTCTATAATAGGTTTTATATCTGGATGAATAGGGATTTCTCTATTTATACCAGCTTTTGTTTTTAAACCACCAACAAAAAAGTTTTTATCTAAAAAAATATTTTTAGTGTATATAGATAATAATTCATCTGCTCTAGCACCAGTATATAATGCAATTAATAAAAAATCACGAACAAAATCTTCTTTTAAATTTTCAGTTTTAATATTCCATAAATATGTTATTTGTTCATAAGTGAAAACAGTTTTTTTTCTTTTATTAATAGTATTTTGAGTAGCATCAGATATTATTATATCTTTGGAATAGGATTTTTCAATAATATCTTCTTGAATAGCATACTTGTCCATATTTTTATAGAGATTTGCCATTTGGCGAAGTGTTGCAGGATTTTTTCCACAATTGTTTAAAAATTGTTGAAAATCTGATGTTCTTAACTCTTTATAAATTCTGTCATACAGAGGCTCCGAATTATGATATGCTGTAATTAATCCACGAGCAAAATGTCGATGGAATTTACCTTGTACTTTTTGATGAAAGTCTTTTTCAAGTTTAAATTCTTCTTCAGTAGGAATTTTCATCAAACGAAATTCTTCAAATAATTGTTTAAAAGTGTAATTATCTTTTTTTATTTTAGCCACTACTTTATCGTGAGGATTATCAACAGCTACTAAAGGATATGGATTTTGCGGAAAAGTGACTATTTTATTAAATTTTTCTTTTTTAATATAGATAGGAGTAGGATTTTTATAATAATTTTCAAGAAAAACTAAAGCATCTACTTCATTTTCAAATTTTTCGATATCATGATAAATAGGTCTTCCAAATTCATCTTTGCCAATAACAATCCTTGCAGCCCAAGCTTTATACCTATTTTTTCCCAAAAAAATTATAGAACCTTTTCCATTTGCTCTTTTTTTCATTTCAAATTTTTTCATAAAAAACCTCCAAATTTCAAATATTTTTTTATAACACTTGAAAAGTGGAGGACATTTATATTATAATACAAATGTAGCCACTTTAAGTGTCTATGGATAGGAAAATAAATGTATCGGGTCGCAAACTAGATAACATCTATTTTCCTTTTTTATTTTTTATTAATTTGTTTTCTGCTTCTTTTTTGCAGTATTGATAAACTTTATTTGTTGCTTCGCAATTATGTATAGCTCTATGAGAGTTATTATCTATTTTAAAAAATTCTTTTAGTGTTTCGAGTTGATAATTTTCAAGATAAGGTATATATTTTCTTGATAGTGAAAGAGTATCAATTGTTTTATTTTTTATACAAGGTATATTGTATTTTTGTAAATTTCTAAGTAAAAAAGTTAAATCAAAAGAGTTATTATGAGCGATTAAAGTATAGTCTTCTATAAAATCTATAAATTTTGGTAGAATAAATTCAATCGTTTTAGCATTTTCTAACTCTTTATTAGTGATTCCATTTATTTCAATAATATTTTCTGGAATGTAGCTAGATGGTTTTACAAGTGTTTGAAAAGTATCTATTAATTTATTGTTATCAAATTTTAAAGCACCGATTTCTGTTATTTCATCAGTAGATGAATTTAGTCCTGTTGTTTGCAAATCTAATATAATATAATTATCAACAAATTTATTTTCACATTCTATTATATATTCACTATTGTTAAAAATATATAAATCATTATTTATTGAATTTATCGGTTTGTCTGAATGATGAGTATCATGCATAAATTTTGTTTTTATTTTTTCAAAAAAATGAATAATTTTTTTTCGAGAAAAATAAAAGGAAATTATAGAAATTATAAAAAAAATAAAAGTGAATAAATATTCTCTGTCTTCTATAGTAGCAATACTCACCAGTAAAAAGAAGATTCCTAGTGATATAGATATAATTTCTAATATATTTTTAATTTTATTAAAAAACTTTTTTAATAATTTTTTCATGTTAACTTCCTACTTATCAAAAATATTGTATCTTTTTTTATAAAATTTAAGACAGTCAATCATATAATCATAGCCTACTTCAAAATAATCTGATAATTCGTATATATTGAGGCCCTCAGATATTTTTTCTTTTAATATATTAATAGGTATTAGTACAGAATAAGCCCACTTTAAAGCTCTTAATTCACATTTTCTTTTTAAAATTTTATCTGTGTCTATAAAATAAATAGCATTGCAAAAATAATGACCTAATTCTTCTGCAAGAATTTCTTTTTCTTCAATTGAGTTATCTATTTTTTTAGTATCTAAGCCAATATAATAAGAATTATTTAATTCAACAATTCTTGCCTTAGCATTTGTCCATTTATAGTCTAAAATGTCTATTTTTTCATTTTCTGCCATTTTATACATATCCAAAACATTCATTCTAAATTCCTTCTTTAGTATTTTTTTTCTTACTTTTAATAAACTTCACAAATTCGTTGATTTCTTTTATATCTTCTTCGTCAAGCCCTTCTACATCTATACCATTAGAAGAGGCGAATCTAAATGAATTTCTTTCCATAGGTACATCGTGACCCATCAACCAAGCTTGATTAACATTAAGAACCTCGCTAAGTATGTCTAGGTTTTTTTGTCCTGCTTTATACTGACCAGAAAGATATTGACTAATTGCTGATTTTGGAATGCCAGATTTTTCAGATAGTTCAATAGGTTTCATATTTCTTATATTTAAAGCCTTCGTTAATCTTGTTGAAAAATTTTCTTTCATAATTGACCTCCTATCGTTATTATAGTTGAATATTAGTTAAAAAGCAATATTTTTTATAAAAAAAGTTAAGAAAGTTGAATTTTTTTATAAAAAGATATTGACATATAATTTGTAATGATATAATATAATTTTAGTTAAGAAAATTGAACTAAAAATTACAAAAGATAGGAGGTTTATATGGTAAAGACAAATATAGTTTATAACTATAGTAAGTTATATGGATTAATTAAAGAAAAATTTGATACACAAAAGAATTTTGCGGACAAAATACCAATGAATGTTTCAACTTTAAATAATAAATTGAAATCAAAAAAATCATTTTATCAGAATGAGATGAATCGCATTTGCGATTTGTTAGATGTGTCATATAATATGATACCAGAACTTTTTTTTGAACATAAAGTTCAAGAAATTGAACAAAATTGCGACCCGATACAAAAATAGAAAGGAGAGAAGCATGGAAAAAGAAAATAAGAGGTTAACTCCATACGAAGCTGGAAAAGAACTAGGAATGAATGCAGAATCTGTTAGAGCTGGTCTAAGGCAAGGAAAATTTCCTTTTGGAACAGCTTTTCAAGGAAAAAGCGGAAGATGGAATTATTTAATAATTCCAAATAAATTTTATGAATTTATAGGAAAAGAGGTTTGAAAATGAAGAAGATAGTTAAATTTTTATTAGAATTAATAATTACTATTGCTGGGGGATACGGACTTCTTTGTATTATAGGTATTCTAATGGCTATATTAGAAAAATTACCGTTATTAATTATAATAGCTGGATTATTTTTATTAATGATATTGGCGATAGTAATTGAATTTAAGTAAAAGAAAGGGGAAAGAGAATGGAATTAATAGAAATGAAAAAAGATTTACAGAAATTTTGTAAAAAAATTCGAATTAACTTAAATAAAGGAGAATATCCATATCCAAAAGCTATGATGACAAATAAGCAGATGCAACTAAAGACATCAACAATAAATTGTGGTTCAGGAGAAAGAGGAGTTTCAATTAGAAATTATATTTTCAATACAAAATTATTTGAAGATTTTATAAAAAAATGGAATGTAAAGAATATTCAAAAAGAGAAAACTTCATTTGGCGATTTTATTATAAGACTAATATATTAAAGGAGGAAAATATAATGAAATTAAGGAAAAAATTAAAAATTTGCTATACATGGCATATTTTAACTTTAGATATTTTAAAGAGCATAAAAGAAGAACTTGCTAAGCCTGGAAACTGAAACAAGTTCTAAAACAAAATACATATCTTAATATGATTTCTTTAATTATTTTACCAAAATTGTTAAAGAAAGTCAAGAATAGGAGATAAAATGCAAGTTTTGAAAGAAAAAGATTTAACTATAGAACAAAACTTTATAATTTTAGATTTTTATAAAGATTGTCTATTAAAAGCAAATAATGAAGAACAGAAAAATAGCATAATGAAAATGATTAAAAAGAAAGAGAATATATTAGAAAAAATAATTATAAATTAGGAGGATCTTATGAGCAAAATAGATTACACAAATTCGAAAATTTTTGCTTATCCTAAGCCACCAAAGACAGAAAAGAAAAAGAAGGAACTAATTAAGGGACAAAAACATGAACAGACCAAACAAACGGAAATTTCAAAAAAAGTTAAAATTAAAGTTTGGGAAAGGGACAATAAAAGATGTATTTTTTGTGGAAAATATCTTTCTTGGAACTATGCAAATGCACATTTAATTCCAAGAAGTGCAGGAGGATTAGGGGTAGAACAAAATATTTTTACGGCCTGTAATTTATGTCATCAAGAGCAGGATAATGGATTTGAAACGACAGAATACACAAAAGATGCTGAAGCTTATTTGAAAGCAATTTATGGTAAGGGCTGGAACAAGAATAAGTTAATTTATAAAAAATATGGAGGAATACGGAGGATAAAATATGAATGAGCTAATTAATGTAAATGTAAAAGCTTATTTAGGAAAAGACAATATAGTTTATTTAAATTTAGAAAATGTTGCAAAAGGTTTAGGTTTTACAGAAAAGAAAAATGGAACAGAGTATGTTATGTGGAGAAGAGTTTTTTTATATTTACAAGAATTTAACTTTCGGCACAAGTGCCGAAAAAGAAAGTGAGATATACATACCAGAAAATATATTTTATAAATTGTGTTTTAAAGCAAAAAATGAGACAGCAAGAAAATTTCAAGATTTTGTAACAGACAAAGTTCTTCCATCTATAAGAAAAACAGGCGGATACATAACAGGAGAAGAAAAACTTTCAGAAGAGGAACTAGTTTTAAAGGCTATGCAGGTTTTAAACAATAAAGTTAAAAATTTAAGAAAGGAGGTTTATATGAAAGAGCAAGTGATAGAAAAACAGAAACCCAAAGTAATTTTTGCAAATAATGTTATGGCTAGTAAAAATTGTATTTCTGTTAATAATCTAGCTAAATTTTTGAAGCAAAATGGTTGTGATGTAGGACAAAATAGACTTTTTGAGTGGCTTAGAAATAAAGGTTACTTAACAAGTAAAAAAGGTATTGATTATAATACACCAACTCAAAGATCTATGGACTTAGGAATTTTTATAATTAAAGAATCCACATTTACTAAACCAAATGGTGAAACTTTTACAACCAAAACATCTTTAGTAACAGGAAAGGGACAAGTTTATCTATTTAATAAATATGTGGAAGATTTAAATAAATAAAATACAAAAGCAGGAGGCTTAAATGAATTATATTAAACAATTGAATGCTTTTTATGATTATCTGCCAATAAATCCTTTGAGTACCAATGCTATTTCTTTATATGGAGCTTTATTACATATAAATAATAAATGCAATTGGCAAACGGTATTTTCAGCAGCATTACTCACATTAAGAACATTCACAGGTCTAAATAAACAAGCTATCGAAAGAGCAAGAAACGAGTTAGTTCAAAAAAAGTATATAAAATTTAAGAAAGGTTCTAACCAATATTCTGCTGGAAGATATGAGATTATTGACTTGCAACGATTTAATTTAACAGAAAATGATACACCAAACGATACAGCACTCAATATAGCAAATGATACTACAAATAATGCACCAAACGATATACCAAACAATACAGCAAATGATACTATTAATAAACTAAAACATAAACAAATAAAAAAAGAAAAAAAAGAGAATATAGTGCGCGAAGAAAAAAGTTTTGATGAAATGATAGAAGAATATACAAATAACGAGAATTTACAAAGAGAATTAAAAAATCATTTAGCTATAAGAAAGAGAAAAGGAGCTTTAACAATAAGAGGTTTAGAGTTAGGATTGCATAATTTAAGTGCATTAACTAATAAAATTTCTTCAGAAGAGGAAAAAGTCAAAATTAAAATAGAAATTGTGCAACAAAGTATTCGAGGAGGATATCCAGAATTTTATCCCTTAAAAAATCAAAAAAAACAAGGAGGAATTAATTATAACTATACACAGAGAAAACAAGATGAAGCGATTCTGGAACAGTTATATGAAAATTAATAATGAAAAATTGGAAGAACTTAGAACTTAGAAGATCTCCAGTAAAAAATCCATATTATAGAATTGAAATAGAAGGAGGTCCAACACATAGCTCTAAGAAAAAGATGGAATATGAATACTATATTTGTGATTTCTGCGGAGAAAAAATTAAAATTGAAAAAGACATTGAAAAAAGAACTGGTGGAGTAGTAAGAATACCTATTACATCTCATAAAAATCTAGTTTTAGCATTACATAATAGATGCTTAAAATCAACATTAGCAGAAATTAATAAAATTTATGGAATTAATGTGTAAAGGAAAATATTATGGATAAATTAGAGAAGATATCTGGAGAAGAGGGATTGTATAAGATAAGAAAAGTGAAAATCCTTTATGAGATAAGTTATTTTGAAAAGCATTATATAAAGAAAAACTTAGAAACAGGAGAAAGGAGTGTAATACTAGATGGGAAAACTTGATTTAGGAAATTTAAATAGTATTTTAGAAAATTTAAAAGAATCAGAAAATAATATTAAAAATATTTTAGAAGAACAGAGCAGTACTTTATTTCACACAAAAGATTATTATGAGGGAGAACTTGAAGCTTATAAAAATGCTGTAATGATGTTATCAATATATTTAGAAAAACACAAAAGAGATAATGAAAAAAAGTGTAATAAATGTGGAAGTACAGATTTATTTATAGAAATACAGGGAGATAGAAGAGGCTTATATTGTGGAAAATGTGGAAAATGGCAAAAATGGATCACTAAAGATGAATTACAGGTTGCTAAGTTTCGAAGTTTAAAAATTATAAGGAGTAATAAGAATGAATAAACAATTAGATATAGATAGTTTAACAGATAAAACCATATATTATGATGATATTGAAATTGGAGATTTTGTAAGATTTATAGATTATGGATATCTTGAGGCTGGACAAGAAAAAATCGTAAAAATAGGACAAGTTCAAGCAAAATATAGCGATTTGCTAGAAGTGAAATTAAATAATAATTTTTCAATGATAGTTAAATGTTCAACAAGAGAAATTTTAAAATACAACAAGGATTTTAGAAAAATATTAGAAGAGGGAGATTATATAATTTATAAAATAAATGAATTAAGTTTTCTAAAAATAGGTCAAATCAAAAAGTACAAAGATGCTAGAAGTTTTGAAGAATACTTAGGTGCAGAAGGATTTAAAATAGAAAAATTAAATATAAAACAAGTATTAACAAAAGAATATTTTGAAGCTATAAGCTTTAGATTGGAGGAATAGGATATGCCAAATTGGTGCAAAGGAACTTTAAAAATAAGAGGGAAAAAAGAAAATATAATTAATTTTTTAGAGAATGGGACTAGTTTGTTGGATGGAATATGGGAACCGAAACAAATAAAGCCAGAAATTATATTAAATAGTTGCGATGAAATTGAAATAGGAAATATTGATAAAGAAAAAGGAATAGATTGCTTATATCTAAAAGGTACTAGAAGACATTTTATAGATCCAATTGAAAACTATATATTTATACATAATACAGATGATGAAGAACAAATAATATGTTTGGAAGATTTTAAAGCGGCGTGGGCCATTGATGCAGATGCTTTAAGAGCAATTTCTGCTAGATATGATATAGATATAAAAATATATGGATTTGAAAGTGGAATGGAATTTAACCAAGATATTGAAATAGTAAAAGGAAAAATAATTAAAGATGATGAAATACAATTTGATGATTATCAATGGGAATGTATTAATCCGAATTTAGGAGGATAAAACAGGAGGTAAAATGAATTATATATTTTTAGATATAGATGGAGTTTTAAATAATAAAAAACATTATAAAAAACAACATAAAAAATACGGTGGGAGATTTTGTTGCGAAAATATGCCCTTTAATCCTAGAAGTATTAAAAATTTAAGAAAAATTATCGACAAAACAAATTCAAAGATAGTTCTATCATCCTCTTGGAGAAGAATAGAAAAATGTATGACGGTATTAAAAGCACGACTTATAGAGTATGGTATAAAAATCTATTCTATAACACCATTTATTGATGGTTGCAGGGGAAAAGAAATATCGAAATGGTGTGAAGAAAAAACAAAAATAGGTGATAGAATTTTAATAATTGATGATGAGCTATACGATATTAAAGAATATTTTGAAACTAAGGAAATAGTAAAAATTAATTATGAATATGGATTAAATAGTTTTAAAACACATGAAGCCATAAAAAAATTGAGAAGGAAAAGTAAGAATGGATAAAGATAAAATAGTAAGTATTGATTTCTTAAAAATTAATTATTCAAGAAATAAGTTTTGTAAATGCTATGATTCATATCCAAAAAGAAAACCTAGTTTTGAAATAGATTATAAAAATAGAATAGTAGAATGTAACTATTGCCATATAATAGTAGATCCATTTGAAGCTTTATATCTGATAGCTAAATATGCTGAAGATATAAACGAAGAAATAAGAAAAGCAAAAGAATATAAAAAAGAATTAATGAATTATAGACCTTTTTTAAGAGGAATAAAAAGCTTAGAAGTAAATATTAGAAATGGAAAAATGTTGCCATTATGTCCAAGATGTGAAAAAGCTTTTGATATTAATAATATAACTGAATTTGTAAATAAAGATTATTATAGAGAGTAGAATTATGGAAATAGAAAAAGAAATAACATTAGATGATTATGTATTAACGAATATAAACATTGATACAAAAGGATATACAATAAGATTAAAAGATAATGAAGAATATCAAATATATGTTAAAAAACCTAGAGGACAAAAAGCGTATGATTATATCATTAAAGATGGAAAAGAAATTAAGTTAAGCAAGAAAGTTAGAGATATTGTTTTAAGTGAAATAAGAGAATATGAAAGATATGGTATATAAGGAGTGAAAAAGTTATGGAAAAAGAAGAAATATATAGACCGTGTAAATATGAAGAATCGTGTAGAGAAGAGAATATGTTAATTTGTAGCGATTGTCCTCACGGAATATATGATTTAGAAAAAGGAATAGACATTATAGAGAATTTTATAGAAAATCACTTAGAAAGAGATAAATTGGAAATAAATGAAGGTAGAGGAGGATTTAAAATAGGTCAAATATATAAGATAACTGAATTAAATCCAGCATTAAGTCATCTTTTAACAGAATATAAAAATTTAAAACAAGAAAATAAAGAATTGAAAGAACAAAACAAAAAAATAAACAAAAGCTAATGAACAAAATTGAAGAAAGCTTATTATAAAACTTAATTATATTATAGCTTTACAAGAACTATTAGAAGAAAGTGAGGGTAAATAAATGAATAAAATTGAAGAAGATGGAATATACGAAGCTATAAAAGTAAGAGATGGAAAATGTATATATTGTGTTAAATATGTACAAGATGGAAATAAATTATTCCTTAGTATAAGAAATGGAGAAATATATTTTGAAAGTAGTGATTATAGTTTTTCAGATTATCCTACATTTAATTTAAACAATGAAAGTCATAAATTAGCAAAAGAAGTTTTTATAAATCAATTAAAAACAGATATAAAAACAAAAATATTACAATTAAAACAATTAGAAAGTATATTAAATGAAATGGGATTACAAGGTTTAATTGAAGATGATATACAAAAAGGTGGAATATTTTTATCTATTAAGAAAAAATTTTTAGGAGATGGTAAAAATGAGTGAAGCAGATAAATTATTTGAAGAATTAGGGTGGATAAAGGAGTGATTTAATTGGAGAAAGAAGAAACTTATACATATTTTATATCTTATGTATGTCAAGGAAAAAATAGTTTTGGATATAGTTTGGGATATGGAAATATAATAATTAAAAATATGACAAGAAAAATTACTAACTCTGAAGATATTAAAATAATAGAAGATGCAATTGAGCGAAAAAAACATATATCTAAAGTAATAGTTCAAAATTTTATTTTAATATAGGAGGAATAAAAAATGTTAATATTAAGTCAAGATAAAAAAGCAATACATAATTTTGATAATATAATAAGTATTCAAGTCGAAAAAAGTAATGGAAAGTATGAAATAATAGTTTATGATGCAATAAATGATAATACATCATTAGGTAGATATGATACAGAAGAAAGATCAAAAGATGTTTTAAAATCAATAGTGGCAATATATCAAGCAAATAAAATTTTTGAATGTACTGATAGAATAGAGCAAAATCAGGCAATAGAAGAATTTTTAAAAGAAAAAATGTTACCATTTGCCTATGAGATGCCAGAAGAATAGGAGAAATTATGCGGTTTTAATATTGAAGAATTAATAGATATGTTTTTAGCCGGATATGAATTAAAAAAGGAGAATTGATGATGAGTGTAAAATCAAAAATAAAAAGATTGAATAAAGAAATAGAAAAACTAAAAAAAGAAAATAATAGATTAATAACAGAATCATGCAATAAGAGTATAGAAAAATCAAGTAAAGAAGAGCTTTATGAAAATATTATAAAACTTGCAATTACTAATCAAGTAGGAGGCTTAAAAGGAGGAATGATGGTGGACTTTTTTAGTGTTGACAAAATGAAAGAACTAAATTTATCAGTAGAAAGTAGCTATTTTGAACACGCATATATAATAAGAGTAAGTTATTAGAAAGGAAATTTATATTTATGAAAGATTTGAAGATATTTACTAACAATATAGAAGAAGAGGCTAAAAAACAAATAGAACAACTATTAGAACAAGAACCTTTTAAAAATTGTAAACTAAGAATAATGCCAGATGTTCATGCAGGAAAAGGTTGTGTAATTGGTTTTACAGCAGATTTAGGAGATAAAGTAATACCCAATATTGTAGGTGTAGATATTGGCTGTGGTATGTTATGTGTAGAATTAGGAAATATTAATTTAAATTTAGAAAAATTAGATAAAGTAATAAATGAATTTGTACCGAGTGGGAGAAATGTACATGAAAAAATGAAATATAAGTTCTTAGAATTAGAGCAGTTAAAATGTTATAGAGAATTAAAGGATACTAAAAGAATAAATAAGAGTATTGGATCTTTAGGTGGAGGAAATCATTTTATAGAAATTGATATAGATGATGAAGAAAATAAATATTTAGTAATTCATACAGGTAGTAGAAATCTAGGAAAACAAGTTGCGGAATATTATCAAAATCTTGCTATAAAATTATGTTCTGGTAAAGAAGAAATGTTTAAAAGAAAAGAAGAAATAATACGAACATATAAGGAACAAGGTAGAAAATCAGAAATTCAAAAAGCTTTAAAAGAATTAGAAGAGGAATATAAGCAAAACACTCCAGACTTACCAAAAGAATTATGCTATTTAGAAGGTAAATATAGAGAAGAATATTTACATGATATGAAAATATGTCAGATATTTGCTAGCGATAATCGAATTTGTATAGCAAAACAAATTTTATGCAACTATTTTAAATTACCATATTATGAAGGTTACAAAAGTGTTAGATTAAGACAAAGACCGGAACCAAATACTTGGTATACTCAAGATATTGTTGAAAAAGATTTTTATTATTTTGAAACAATACACAATTATATATCTTTTGAAGATAATATAGTTCGTAAAGGAGCTATATCAGCTACGAAAAACAAAAAAGTACTAATACCAATAAATATGAGAGATGGTTCAATAATAGCAATAGGTAAAGGAAATGAAGATTGGAATAATTCAGCACCACATGGCGCAGGAAGGTTAATGTCAAGAAATAAAGCAAAAGAAATATTTAAATTAGAAGAATTTAAGGAGAGTATGAAAGACATTTATTCAACAAGCGTAGTAGAAGCTACAATAGATGAAGCACCATTTGCATATAAACCAATGCAAGAGATTATAGATAATATACAAGATACAGTTGAGATAAAGAAAATAATAAGACCAATCTATAATTTTAAAGCCAAAAATTAGATATGAAAGGAAAATAGAATGGAAAAAGTAATAATTATTTTTACAATAATAATTCTTATAAGTATTTTCGCCTTTATAGGAATTTACATATATAACTATATAGATTATGGAAAAAAAGAAGGGACGATTGTAGATAAATCGTATCAAGCAGCTTATACAACCGTAAGATATACGACTGTTTCATCTGGTGGAACAACAACTAGTATACCAGTTTCACAATATTATCCAGAAAGTTTTAATATAAAAATTCAAAAAGAAGAAGGAAATAAAAGAAAAGAAATTTGGATTCAAGTACCAGAAAATGAATATAACGACTTAAAGATAGGAGATTATTATAAAAAATAGGAGAGAAAAGAAGATGAATAGTAATTTAAAAGAATTTAGAAAAGTATATAATAGAAAGATTTTAAGAAATTATATAAAGAATAAAGTTAAAACAAATAAAATTTCAAATATATGGCATAAATTAAGAGGAAAAAGTTATTATAGCAAAATAGATAAAAGTAAAATTTAAGATTAAGGAGGAATAAAAAATGAAACAAATAATTAATAATAAACTTTATGATACTGAAAAAGCAGATTTATTATATAGTTACTTAAAAAATGTTCCAATTATGCGATCTTTTTTAGGAAATACTTATGAAACAACTTGTTGGAGAGATACAGATTTGTATGTAACTAAAAAGAATAACTATTTTATACATATAAAGCAAGCTAACGAAAATAGAAATAATTCTTATATTGGTAGATTTGTAGAATACATAGAAGAAATGTCAGAAGAAGAGGCAAAGAGTTTAATACAGAAGTTGAATCCAGATAAAGCTATAGAATTATTTGGAGAAGTAGAAGAGGCATAGAAAAAAATTGATTTTTAAGAAGAAGGAAAAAATATGAAAAAGCATATCAAAAAAGAGAAAAAAGTTATTATAGGAGAAGGTATGAATAAAAATAATTATGAAATATGGCCAGAAAAATTAAATAACAGTTTATTTGAACTTAAAAAAGCAATTTTTAATGAGATATATTACATTTTGGAAAAATGGAAAAAGCATAGATAAAAATATAAGATGGAGGTACTAATGAATAAAGAATATCTTAGCGATTTTGAAAAAAAGCTTAAAAATTATGATTATGAAATTAATAAACTAGAAAAAGACATAAAAATTGAAGAAAACAGAGTAACTGCTGACTCTGTTCAAGGAAGTTCTAAATATTTTCCTTTTGTAAAAAGAAATTTTGGAATCTCAGGATATAACTTAAAAAAAGTTAGTCAATTAAAAAAACGATTGAAAATATATAAAATAAAAAAAGAAAAAATAATAAAAGAGTTAAAATACAAGATTGATAATTTAGAGGACAGGCAAATTGCAGATATATTAGAAAGAAGATATCTTAAAAATCAAGAATGGAATAAAATTTCAAGAGATTTAAAATATGCAGGAGAATCAGGCGCTAGAAAATACTTCAATAGATTTTTAAAAAATAATTAAATTTGTCCGTTCATGTCCGAATTTTAAGTGCTATAATTGTATTATAGAAAAGTGTAAGAGCAGTTGCTTAGAAATAGGCAAGTCCGAAACTGCTACTAAAGTATGCTTTTGTTTGAGTAAGGCTTCTCAAATGAAGCCTTTTATATACTAAGCTAGCTCAATGGCAGAGCACTCGACTTATAATCGAAAGATGTTTGTTCAACTCAAGCGCTTAGTACCAAGAGGTTAAAAAAGTTTTAAAGTAAAAACCTCCTTAAATAATCAGAGAGATAGACAGAATAGCCTATAATCTCTGGTTATTTTTTTATTGGAGTAAAAAATGAAAAAAGAAAATGAAAAACAAATAGAGAGATGTATGAGAAAGCAGTGTGATTTTTGTTCTAGAAAAAATAAATGTGATGAAGAGATTGAGAAAAAGGAAAGCTAGTATGCTTAAAAGTTGTACATATTGTGGAAAAATACACGACAGTAAATATGTATGCAATAAGAAAATGAAGAATAGTAAACAAATAACACAAGCAGATAAGTTTAGAGCTACATCAACTTGGCAAAAGAAAAGAACAGAAATTAAAAAGAGAGACTTATACTTATGTCAAATATGCATAAGACAATTATACAATACAGTTAATAAATATAATACAGAAGATTTAGGTGTACATCATAAAATACCAATCAATGAAGACTATAATAAAAGACTTGATAATAATAATTTATTAACTGTATGTGGATTTCATCACGAACTATGTGAGAATGGACAGATACCAAGAGATGAAGTTCAGAAAATTATAAATGAGCAAGAGGCAAAAATAAAGTAATACCCCCTATTATAAATATATAAAAAAATAAAAATTTTTTTACACCCAACGCCTACCTTTGCTAAAAAAAGATTCCCACATCAGTATTTTACATAATGAAAGGAAGTGATGAGCATTGCCAACACCACCTAAACCATATAAAGTTTTAAAAAGTGAAAAAAAATCACATAGAACGAAAGCAGAACTATCCTTAAGAGAAAAAGGAGAAAAAGCTTTGAGTACTGATAAAAAAATAAAAGAAAGAAAAGAAGTTAGAAATGATAAAATTGCGCATAAAGAGTTTAAAAGAATTATAGATCTTTTAGAAAATATTGACAAAAACGATGCAATTTATGAAGCTGTAATTAATAGATATTGTTTACTGCAATCTGAATGCCAAAAATTGGAACAAGAAGAAGAAGAACTGTATAATTTAATTTTTGAATTGAAGGAAGAAAATAAATTAGTAACTGAAGAATTAATAGAAAGTTATGAAGAAGCAGAAACTATAAAAACTTATAGACTAGATTATGCAAAACAGATTCAGAAAATGATAAACTCAGTACTTACTATAGATAGAAATATTGCCCAAAAAAGAAAAATGTTGCTAGACATAGAAAAAGAAAATATAATGACAATAGCTTCTGCACTAAGAAGTATACCTAAAAAAGAAGAAAAACAAGAAAATCCATTGTTAAAAATTCTAAGAGGTGAAGAAGAGTGCTTATAGAAAAAGCTAAAAAATATGCAGAAGATTGTATTTCTGGAACTGAAATAACCACATTTGAAGTAAAAAAACAATGTGAGTGGTTTTTAGAAGATTTAGAAAAACAGAAAAATGAAAGTTATTCATATTTTTTTAATGTTAAATTTTTAAAAACTGTAGAAGGCATTTTAAAATTATTGAATTTTGCGACAGGTTTAAATGTTGAAAATAAATCTATATATGAAGGTTTGGAAAATTTCCAAGCTTTTTTTATTGCCAATATCTTTGGTTGGAGATACAAAATAAATCCAACAAAATACAGATATAGAGAAGTAGTTTTATTTATTCCAAGAAAAAATACGAAAACATTTCTAGCAGCTTTAATTTTTATAATTTTAATGTTGACAGAGCCAGAATATAGTGAATTTTATTCTATATGCTTAGACAGAGACTTAGCTGGAGAAGTAAAAAAAGCTATATCACAAATTTTAAATGTAAGTCCAGCAGTCAAAGAATATTTTAACATACCAAAAACTCTTAGTGGAAGGCTAGAGTGTACATTGACGCATTCTTTTTATCAACCAAGAACGGCAGAAGCGAATAGAAATAATTCAATAAAGCCATCAGCTTTTATAGCTGATGAATATGGAGCAATGAAAGACAATTCTAATGTCGGAGCAATGCAAACAGGTCAGTTGAGTGTAAAAAATCCGTTAATGTTCAAATTAACTACAGCTTACGCTGAAGATAAATCGATAATGCTTGATGAGCTAGAATATTTAAAGAAAATCTATCAGGGATTAGAAGAAGATGAAAGACTTTTTGCTTTAGTTTACTATGCTACAGAAGATCATCTATGGGATGATATTGGCTTGCAAATGGCTAATCCATTAAGAATCGAAGAAAATTATGAAGAAATAAGAAATAATAGGAAAAAAGCTTTAGCCAAACCTAGCGAGAGACAAGAATATCTTACTAAAAATATGAATTTCTTTGTTCCTAGTAATAGTGGAGAAGCTTATATTGAACTAAATAAATTAAGATTATGCAGAAATCTAAGAGGAGACTTTGATTGGAAAGGAAGAGATGTTTATGTAGGAATTGATTTGGCTCAAACAGATGATAATGTATCGGTTTCTATGGTAACTATTGAAGATGATGTGATTTTTGCAAAATCTTGGGCTTTTATTCCAGCAGATAAAATTGAAATAAAAAATAAAAAGGAAAGAACTGATTATCGAAGGTTTATACAAGATGGAAGCTGTTTTGCTTGTGGCACAGAAATAATATCATATTCTTTTGTAGAAAATTTTATTTTGAATTTAGAAAAAAATTATGGAGTTCACATAGTTCAAATTGGTTACGATAGATATAATTGTATTTCTACAGCAAATAAATTAGAAGAGGCTGGATATACAACGGTTGAAGTTGTCCAACATTCAAAAATATTACATCAACCTACGAAATGGCTTAAAGAAAGTATTTTAGAAAGAAAATTTAGCTATGATGGAGACAGGCTTTACGAAATTAATTTTCAAAACGCAAAATGCGTTGAAGATACTAATTTGAACAAGTATATTAATAAGAAAAAATCTACTGGAAAAGTAGATATGGTTATGAGTACAATTGATGCGCTATATTTATTACAACAACAAATCTTAAATGAAGACAATTTTGTTTGTCAGACTTTTTAATTAAAGAGAGGATTTTTTAAATGAAAAAACCGAATATAATTAGAAAAATTTATAATTTAGTAACCAATAAAGATCCAACTGAAACAGAAACTTCAACAGAAATAAATGAAGAAAGTGTTGATGATGTTCTATTAAATGCCATTATGAACTGTGAAGATATAGATAGAGAACAAGCTTTAACTATACCAGCAGTCTCAAGCGCAGTTGGTTTAATTAGTGATTCTTTTGCAATGATTCCGATAAAATTATTCAAAAAAACAATAAAGAATGGAAAAAAGCAAACAGAAGAGGTTGTTGATGATAGAACAAGAATCATAAATAATGATACTGGAGATACACTGGATGGTTTTCAATTTAAAAAGGCTATATGCGAAGACTATTTAATGGGTAAAGGTGGCTACGCCTATATAAATAAGAAAGGAAATGAGTTTATAGGACTAAATTATGTTGAAGAAAATAGAGTAACTTTTATGACCAATACGGATCCGATTTTTAAAAAATATAGGATAGTTGTTAATGGGAAATTGTACGATTCTTTTCAGTTTATCAAAATACTAAGAAATACTAAAGATGGAAAAAGAGGAAGAGGATATACAGAAGAGATTAATAAAAGCTTACAAACAGCTTATAAAAGAATTTTATATGATTTAGATCTAATGAGAACTGGTGGTAATAAAAAAGGTTTTTTGCAATCTGAAAAGCATTTAGACAAGAAAGGAATTGAAGCTTTAAAAGTAGCTTGGAATGAGTATTTTAAAGGAAATTCAAGCTGCGTTATATTAAATGATGGTATGAAGTTTCAAGAAGCTTCAAACACTTCTGTAGAAAATCAGTTGAATGAAAAAAACAAGACTTTTAGCGAAGAGATAAAAGAAATGTTCCATCTTAATAAAAGTGAAGATTTTATTAAGTATTCTGTTATGCCGGTAACTACAGCTTTTTGTACAGCTTTAAACAGAGATTTTTTACTTGAAAAAGAAAAAGATAATTATTATTTTGCTCCAGATTATACTGAGCTTGTAAGATGTTCTATAAAAGAAAGATATGAAGCTTACAAAATAGCAATTGAAACTGGTTTTAAAACAAGAAATGAAGTTAGATATCTAGAAGGAGATGATGCTTTAGACGGTCTGGACACAATAAATATAAATCTTGGAAATGTATTATTGAATCCAGAAACTAAAGAAATCTATACACCTAATACAAATCAATGGACAAAATTGGAAGGAAACAAAGAAGAAGACTTAGAAGGAAGAAATAATAATCAAAATAATAAGAAAAATAATGATGAAATAAAAAAAGAGGGAGGTGATAATAATGAAGAAATTTTATGAAATTAAGAATTTTATTAATAATAAAAGTGCAGACTTATACATTTATGGAGAAATTGTTACAGATGATAAAGATTGGTGGACAAATGAAAAAGATGAAAACTTAATAGGTTTACAAAGCTTTAAAAAGGAAATGGATAATTTAGGAGATATTTCAGATTTAAATATTTACTTAAATACACCAGGAGGGGAAGTTTTTGTCGCAAGCACTATGTGCAGTATTCTTCAAAGATTAAAAGATTCTGGAACAAAAATACATACTTTCGTTGATGGTTTGTGTGCTAGCTCTGGAACTTTTTTGCTTATGATGGGCGATGATATTAATATGTATGAAAATTCTATGATTATGATACATAAACCTATGGCTTATTGCTATGGAAATACAAATGATTTACAGAAATGCGTAGATATGTTAAATACAATCGAAAATTCTACAATGATTCCTATATACATGAAAAAAGCTTTAAAAACAGAAGAAGAAATAAAAGAAAAAATAAATGAAGAAAGTTGGATGGGAGTAACAGAAGCGAAAGAATACTTCGATATAAATTTAATAGAAGAGGAAAACAAAGCAGTTGCTTGTGTTAATTCTACGATTTTTAATAATTATAAAAATGTTCCAGAAAAACTAAAAAAATTATTAAAAAAAGATGTAAATACGACTACTAATGTAGTTAAAATTGACTATTCTAGTTTTGAAAAAAGACTAGAAAGCCTATAAAAATTAAATATGTTCTTAATATTGCAACCGAGAGGTTGTTTTTTTTATACCAAAAAAGAAAGGAAAAAGGAAAAATGAAGAAAAAATTATTAGAAAAAAGACAAGAATTAAAAGATAAGATGGAAAAAGTCTTAAACTCTGCAAAAGCAGAAAATAGAGCTATGAATGAAAGCGAAATTTCAGAATTTGATAAGTTAGAAAAAGAAATAAAAAATATTGACGCAACTTTGGCGAGAGAAGAAAAAATTGAAAATTTAGAGATAACAAACTTAGAAGGAGAAAAGAAATTAACAGAAGAAGAAAAAGACATAAAAGCATTTGCAAAATTTATTAGAAATGTTGCAAGTGGTATGCCGCTAGATGATGCATCTAACCTTACTAAAAGCGAAAATGGTGCTGTAATTCCTAGAAGCATAGCTCAAAAGATTATTGATAAAGTTAATGAAATTTCACCTATTTATGCAAAAGCTACTAGATATGACGCAAAAGGTACTTTAGTAGTTCCAAAATATGATAATTCGACTGATGATGTTACAGTAGCTTATGCAGCTGATTTTGATGAACTTGTTTCACGCTCTGGAAAATTCGGTACCATTGAATTAACAGGATTTTTAATTGGGGCTTTAACAAAAATATCAAAATCCCTTTTAAATAACAGTGATTTTAATTTGACAGAATATGTAATTAATAAAATGGCTGAAAAATTTAAACTTTTCTATGAAGGCGAAATGATAAATGGTACTTCAAGCAAGATATCAGGAATTGTAGGCTCTTATGATTCAACAAATATGAAGATTACTCTTGGAGCTAAATCTAGCGTAACAGCAGACGAATTAATAGACATACAAGAAGCTGTTCCAGATGCATTTCAAACTAACGCTCTTTGGGTTATGAATAGGGATACAAGAAAGAAGATTAGAAAGATAAAAGATAACGACGGAAATTACATTTTAAATAGAGCTTTTAATGAAAAATGGGATTATGAATTATTAGGAAAACCAGTTTATTGCTCAGAAAAAGCTAATAAATTAGGAACAGCATCAGTTCCTGTTATTTTTTATGGAGATTTTTCTGGATTAGCAATAAAAGAAACAGAGGCAATGGAAATTCAAGTATTAGTAGAAAAATTTGCTACACAACATGCGATTGGAGTTGTAGGTTATTCTGAATTTGATGCTAAAGTAGAAAACACACAAAAAATAGCTGTTGCTGTAACTGGAGCATCAGATCCATCTACAGCATCTGCAACATCTACAACATCAGGAACATCTACAACATCAGGAACTAAAAAATAATCCTCTAAAAGGAGGCTTTTATGAAAGTAAGTGAGATAAGTATAGAAGATATTATAGATTATTTAAGAATATCAGACATATCTTCAAAAGAAAAACAGAATTTTAGAATGTATTTAGATATCGCTAAAAACTATATAGAAAATTATACAGGCATACCTAGAGAGTCTGAAAATGAAGAAGATGAAACTCTAGATTCATATTCAGATTTCTGTATTGTAGTTTTTATACTATGCCAAGATATGTATGACAATAGATGTATGTATGTTGATGGAAAAAACATTAATAATACAGTAAAAACTATATTAGATATGCATTCGAGGAACAATTTATGAGTACTAATGCTGGAGTTTATGATAAGAAAATTGCTATATATAGTTTTACAGAAACAGAAGATGAAGAAGGATTTCAAAAACAAAGTGAAGAAAAAATTTTAGAACCATTTGCAAAAGTAAAAACAACTAAAGGTTTTACTTTAATAGCAAATGGTTCTGATTTTGAAAAAGTTTATACAAATTTTACAATAAGATATTCTAAAAAAGTTGAAGATGCTTATTATCAAGAAAATAGAAAGATTTTTATTAAATACAAAAGTCAAAAATACATTGTTGAGTACTTAAATAATATTGATGAAGAGAATATAGAACTAGAGTTGCAAGCAAAGAAGGTAAAAAAATAATGGCAAAATTTGAATTAGAACTTCCTAATGACATAATTAAGGAAGTTGAAAATTTGGAAAATAATTGCGAGAAAATGCTACAGGAAATGACTAGAGCTGGTGCAGAAAAAGTTTTAAAAAATATACAAACTAATATACCAAATAGTTTTAAAACCTCTGAAATCATGAAATGCTTAAAGATAACTAAATCATATAAAACTGGAGATGGTGGAGTTAATACAAAAGTTGCCTTCTATGGATATTTTAAAAATAAAAGAGGAGTAGAAACACCAGCTCCACTAGTTGCGAATGTTTTTGAACATGGAAATAGTACTGGAACAGTAAAAAAGACTTTATTTTTAAGAAAATCTTTTAATAAAAAGCAAATTGAGCAAGAAATGCTAAAAATAGAAGAAAAATATTTACCAAAGGAGTAATTATATGGAAAAAGAATTAAAATCGATTTTTAGCGATTTTGAAGTGAATAATAAAAAAATTCCTTTCGCTCATTTAAAATATTCTGGTAAAGAAAAAACTTATATTGTATGGACTATAACTCGAGAAGATCCAATTTTTTCTTCTGATGATGAAATTACATATAGCGAAGTGGAAGTAGATATAGACATATATAGCGATAGTAATTATTTGAATATTCTAAATTCTATAAAAAATAAAATGAAAGAAAATGAATGGACTTGGCTTGGAGACAGTATAGAAGATTATGAAGAAGAAACTAAATTGTATCATAAAACGAGTACATTTATTAAAGAAAGGAGCTTATAATGGCTGGAATTGGCTTAAGACTTGCTAAATATAATAAAATTGATCAAACAACAAAAAAATATAAAACACTAACAGATAGTAAAGTACCTGTAATTGGCAGGCTAATTGATGCAAAAATAACTGAGGAAAGAAATAATACAAAATTATATGCTGATGACAAACAAGTTGAAGTAGATAATTCTTTTAAAGCTGCGACTGTTGCTATTACGATAGATGATGTATTAGATGAAACTTACGCAGACATAAAAGGCTGTAGTATAGAAGAAAATGAAGTTACAGAAAATTCTGAAGATACAATACCGGAATTAGGTTATGGACATATTGTTATAAAAAAATACAATGGTGTAAAAAAATATAAAGTAGAATTTTTACCTAGAATACAAGTAAAGACAATAACTATGGACAGCAAGACAAAAGGAGAATCTATAGAATTTAGCACAGCGAGCATAGAAGCAGATGTAATGGAATTAACAGAAGCTATTAATGGAATGAAAATAGGAGATTGGAAAAAAGTACAGACTTTTGATACTTTAACTGAAGCAGAAACATACTTAGATGGTTTATTAACACCTTCAACTTAAAAAAATAAAAGGAGTTTAAAGTTTAAAATGATAGAAAAATTAAAACATTTAAAAATTGGAGAAAAAGAATATCCAGTAATTTTCAATCTTAATGTAATGGAAAAAATTCAAGAGAAATACGGAAGTATTGAAAAATGGGGAGAACTTACAGATAACAAAGGAAAAGAAGTAAACATAGGTGCACTAAAATTTGGCGTTTTAGAAATGATTAACGAAGGAATTGATATAGAAAATGAAGATGCCGAAGAAAAAAGAAAATTTTTAACAGATAAACAAGTTGGAAGAATTATTACCGATTTTGGTGTACAGAAAATAGCTGAAAAAGTTAATACTACAGTTATCGAATCTACAAAAGTAGAGGAAAATGAAAAAAACGCGTAATCCACGAGGATGAAGATAGTTATATCGATTTCTCGTGGTTGTTATTTATAGGCCATTGTTTATTAAATTTTTCTGAAAAAGAAGTAGGAAGAATGACTTATTCTAAATTAGTTAAATTATATGGACATTATAAAAATAATTATGATTTTGAATTAAAAAATATAAGTTATGAAAAATTAGAAGAAATAATTAATCATAGAGGAGAAATGTTTTGTGATGATTAAGCCTAAAATTTTAGGCTTTTTTATTTTGCAAGAAAGGAAAAAGTATGGCAGGCTTTGGAGGAGCAATTAAATTAACAGGAGAATCTGAATACAGAAAAGCATTAAAAGACATAACAGCAAATTTAAGAGAAGTTTCTAGTGAAATAAAATTAACATCTACACAATTCACATCTGGAGACAAAACTTTAAAATCTACAAAAGAATCATTTTCTAATGCAAACAATACAATTCAAGAACAGAAGAATAAGATTGAAGCTTTAAGAAATTCTCTTTCGCAGGCTGAAAAAGAATATGGTGCTAATAATGATAAAGTTAGAAGTTTTAGAACTCAGCTTAATAATGCGGAAAATCAATTGATTCAGATGGAATCTGCAACTGAAAAAAGCAATAAAGAACTAAAAGACATGAAAAATGGTTTTGATGATGCTGGAAATGGAGCTTTAAAATTTGGCGATATACTTAAAGCAAATGTTTTAGGAGATGCAATTGTCGGTGGAATAAAGGCAATAGGAACTGGAATGAAAACTGTGGCAACGGAAATCTTTAACATAGGAATGCAGTCTGTAGAAAGTTATGCTAATTACGAACAGTTAATAGGCGGTGTAGAGACTCTATTTAAAGATAGTTCTGGAGTAGTTCAAAATTATGCAAATAACGCTTATAAAACTGCTGGTCTTTCTGCTAATGAATATATGGAAACAGTAACTTCTTTTTCTGCTAGTTTATTACAAAGTTTAAATGGAGATACTGCAAAATCAGCAGAAGTAGCAGATATGGCAATAACAGATATGGCTGATAATGCTAATAAAATGGGAACAGATATGACAATGATTCAAAACGCTTATCAGCGGTTTTGCAAAGCAGAATTACACGATGCTTGATAACTTAAAATTACGGTTATGGTCGGAACAAAAGAAGAAATGCAGAGATTATTAGAGGATGCTCAAAAAGTTACAGGTATAAAGTACGATATAAATAATTTAAATGATGTCTATAACGCAATTCATGTTATTCAAGGAGAACTCGGAATCACTGGAACTACAGCAAAAGAAGCGAATACGACAATACAAGGTTCTGTATCTGCTGTAAAATCAGCTTGGACTAACCTGCTTACAGGAATAGCAAGCGGAAATGCAGATACAGGTGTTCTTATAGAAAATTTAGTGCAGAGTGTTTTTACGGCTGGAGAAAATATACTACCAGTGGTTCAAAATGTAGCTACAAATATGATGCAAGTTTTACCGCAATTTTTAGATCAAATTATTGCTAATTTACCGACTATTTTAGAATCAGGAAAAAATATTCTGAACACTTTAATAAATGGTGTTGTAGATAATTTACCTAAAATTGTAGAAGGTATTGGAATTGTAATAGATAATTTAGTAAATACCATAATAGATTTATTACCTCAAATAATAGAAATTGGCATGAGAATATTGACAGAATTAGCTTCTGGTATTGTAAGAGCTATTCCAAAATTAGTTGAAAAATTGCCAGAAATTATAAATGCAATTGTTCAAGGATTAGGTAATTTTCTTTCTGATATGGGAGAGGTCGGAAAAAACTTAGTAGAAGGAATCTATAACGGAATTATTAATGCTAAAGATTGGCTTATTGGAAAAATAAAGCAATGGGGAGCAGATGTATTACAATCAATTAAGAATTTCTTCGGAATTAATTCATCTTCAAAATTATTTAGAGACGAAGTTGGAAACAATTTAGCTTTAGGTGTTGGAGAAGGTTTTTCAAATACTATGAAATATGTAGCTAACGATATGAATAATGCTATCCCAACAAGTTTTGAAATAAATTCTACTTTAAAAGGTTCTGTACAAAATGATAATAATAGTTTAAGTCTTGAAAATATGACAAAAGCGTTTACTTATGCAATTAAAAATTTAAATGCACAAATAATTATAGATAAAGATGTTGCTGGAAATTTTGTTTTTAATTCTGTCAACAGCAAATTTGGAAAAATGTATGCTTAGGAGGAAGTATGAATTTAAGAAGATTCTTTTTAGAAAATGAATATGGTCAAAAATATGATATGAATGACGCTAAGAAGAGTTGTTTATTGACAGAACCATCAGAACTAGGAGTTTCTTTTGAAGGGAATTTTCAGCAGTTAGGTAATACTTTTATTGAAACAGAAAAAAGGATTGCTCAAAAAAATCCATCAGGAGTTTTACATTTTAAAAAATATGAACAATATAAAAATTTTATAGATTTTATACAAAAATCTAGTAAACTTAAATATATATACGAAATGCCTCTAGAAAATGGATATGATAGCTATTGTAAAGATGTTACAATTCAAAGTATAGGAAAGACAGAAAAAGAAGCGGGTTTTATTAGTTGTCCTATAGTTTTCAATGGTTTGTCGCTATGGTATAAAGCTGATACAGCAACATATACATTAAATCCTATTGAAGGTGAGCTCAGATGGGATTTTGAATGGAATCCCATTTTTAGCGATTATTCTACAACTAAATTTGATTATATAAATAAAGGTCATGTTGATGCAAGCTTAGAGTTAAAAATTAATGGTAATATTAAGAATCCAAAGATAGAATTATATATTGAAGGCGAATTATATCAAACTATATCTATAGATACACAAATAAATCTAAATGAAAAATTATTATATAGCAGCAAAGAAAATAATTTCTTTATAAAAAAACAACTTGAAAATGGAACAGAAGAAAGTTTATTTGATTTAGATATAATAAATTTTGCGAATGATAATGTATTAAGGATTCCACCTAATAAAAGCTGTGAAATTAGATTATCGGCAGATACTGAAATAAGTTATGCGCAGGTTACAATTTATACATATTTTATTTCTGTCTAGGAGGATGTATGACGAACTTTAAATTTTCTAAAGATAAAATTTTTATTTGGATTTTTGATTACTACGATTTTTCAGTGAAAGATATTGTAGAATTGCAAGATTTTGAAATAAATATGGATGAGGAAACTAATAGTAATACGATTTTAAATGTATTAAAAAAAACAGAAGTAAAAGATAAAGATATTATTGCAGTAAAAAGAAATAATAAAGTTATTTTTTGGGGAGTAGTAGAAGAAATAGAAAATGAAAATGAGTCTTTATTATATGAATACTCTTTAAAATATATAACGAACTTATTTAATAGAGACATTAAGCTTGAAAATGAAAATATGATTAAAACTACAGGAATAGAAGATTTTATTGAAAATGCAATTAAAAAGAATTTTACAGAAAGTGATGATAGTTTTATTAATATAAATTATCTTTATGTTAGAGTAAAGACACATACGATTAAACAGACATCCGTAAGTAATGTAGAAAATAATATATATAATTTGCATACTTGGATGACGAACTGTACACAACTTTATAATATTACATATACTTGGAATATTGAAAAAATTAATGATAGATATATGTTTGTTTTAGAAATCGAAAATAAAACTCATAATACCGTTTTGATAGATACAAAAGCACAATCTATTAGTAATTATACAGAAATTTTTGAAACTGATGTTGTTTCAAAAGTGGAAGTGTTAACTAGTACAGACTCGTTAACACTTTTTCTTTTAAATGATAAGACAACTTCCACCGATAAAAACAATCCAAATAGAGCAGCTGGAAAAATAGTAACAGTTTATACTGAGAATTATGAGGATGCATATCAAACTGCTTTAGATACAATGAAAGGTAATTCGTATAATCATAATATTAGTTTTGGTTTAAATAATATGTATATACAATTGGGTACACCTATTTGTATAAAAACAAAAAATTCTTTAATTTATAACACTTATATTTCATCCGTAAAAATAACGAAATCAAATTTTATAGAATATCAGTGTGGAAATATAAGAACTAATTTTATAGAAAAATTATTAAAAGAAAGGAAAAAATGATGTTAAAGGGAGAAGTTTTTGATAAGCAGACTTTTAAAAGTGATACTTTTGCTTTATTTATAAATACTTTTTTGAACTCAAATAATGGTATAATAAATAATTTTGGAAATTCAATGCAAGTATCTTATTCTGCGAACAATTTAACTATTAGCTCTGGAGTTGCTTGTATCCAGGGAAGATTTGTTACAGAAGATTCTTCAACAACAATTGATGCTGGTAATAATACTTCATATTGTAAATTGGTTATAGAAATTGATTTAGATAAGGAGAATACTAAGCTAGAATTTAAGCAGTCTTATTATAAAATATTAACTTCTGAAACAAGCTATCCAGAATTAACTCAAACAGATATAGTTAAAAATGGCACTGGTATATATCAATTTGAGTTGGCTCAATTTAAAGTAGGTCTAAGTGGAATTACTGATTTTGTGGATAAAAGAAAGTTCCTGGATTACGATTCAATATATGAAGAAATATTGTCTATTGGTTTAGCAACAAGTTTAAAAAATGGATTACTTTCTTCTAGTGACAAACAAAAATTAGATTCTATAGAAGAGGGAGCACAAGAAAATACTGTTGATGGAATAAAAGGAGATGAAGAAACTGTATACAGGCATGGAAATATAAATTTAACGCCTGATAATATTGGTGCCATATCAAACAAAGGAGGAACTTTAAAAGGAAATATACTTCCAGATGTTCATAACAGTAGGAGTCTTGGAAGTAGTTCAAAAAGATTTAAAGAAATTTTTTCAAATTTATTTATTGCTAGTGATGCGATGCAAGCTTTAAAATTTGTTATGGGAACTGCCGGAGCACAAATCTATGATGATGTACAAGGAAATATTTTCATTCTTTCAGGCGCATCAGCAAAACCAGTCTATTTTAGAAATATAGCTAATCCTACAACAGGTTATATTGAACTTATTGCTTCAAAATTTACGCAAGCATCAGCGAAAAGATTCAAAAAAAATATTAGAGACATTACAAAAGAAGAAGCCAATGAAATTTTAAAAATTAATCCGATTATTTTTGATTTTAAAAATCAAGAACAAGGTGTAAACAGACCGGGCGTTATTGCTGAAGAGATTGATAAAATATTTCCAAATTTAGTAACTAAGACTAAAACTAAAAGAGGAAAAGAACAAGCAGAGTCTGTAGATTATGTTGGTATTATTCCATACTTAATCAAAAAAATTCAAATGCAAGATTCTGAAATTGAATCTTTAAAAAAGGAGTTAAGTAAGTCTAATGATTTATAGAATAGAAATAAAAGAAAATAGTTTAACAGAAATCATTTCAAAAATAAAGGGTGTTCAGGGTGAAAATAATGCAACAATCTTAAATTTTACTTTTCCAGAAAAAATCGCCACTTTAGATAGTAACTTATTAAATAAATATATTATTTTTAACTATAAAAAAGATGGACAAGAAGTAGTAACAGATCCTTTACAAATTGTGGATAATAGTTTTACTATTCCAGCATCTTTAACTGGTCAAGAAGAATTAGAAACACAAGTTTTAGTTAAAAAAGATAGTGTATTGTTATTTAAGTCAGAAATTTTCGAAATCATTCTTGGAGAAAGTCTTCCGTTGGAGTTACATATAGATTTTGATGATTTGGATGTATTAAATACAGTTGTCGAACAATATAAGCAAGCTATTGCTGATGGTAGTTCTGAAATTGAAGCTTTAAAAACTGAAATAGAGACTCTTTTTACTTCAATTCAAGATGCTGAAAATAAGAGAGTTCTTGCAGAAAATTCAAGAGTAGAAGCCGAAGAAAACAGACAAACTCAATTTGAGGAAACTTTGAAAAAAATCAAAGATTTAACAGAAGCCTACAATAGCAATGCTACTAAAAAAACAGAAGATTTTAATAAGAACTATGATACTAAAGTTGAGGCTATAAATAGTTTAGTTTCTTCAGCAGAATCTTCTGCACAGTCTGCATCTAGTAGTGCTAGTGCTGCAGCAGGTAGTGCAATACAAGCATCAGAGACTGCTGAAGGTGCAAGTCAAGCTATTGCAAGTGCATTAAGTAGTGCACAATCTGCTTTAAATTCTTATGAAAAAACTAAAGAAAATGAATTTAATACCTACTATGAAGGAAAAAAGCAGGAATTTGAAACTGTAAAAACGAATGCAGTTAGTAGTGTGAATACTGCTAAAGATACAGCAGTAAGTGATATAAATATTGCTAAAACTACTGCTATTAGCGATTTTAATAATAATGCTTCTGGCTACGAAAAAAAACACTATAAATATAGAGTTGTAATAACCGAAGAAGTAGAAGCTTTAACAGAATATGAACTACCTTGTAATTATAAAGTCGGAGACAATTCTTTAGAGATTTTCTATAATAATGAACTATTAATAAAAGAAACTAGCGAGGATATGGAGGCAAATTATCGAGAGGTAGGAGAAACAGGAACTATTAGTAATAAAGTAGTTTTTGGTTGGAATCTTCCAATTGGCTCTATATTAAATATCCTAGTGAAAGGAGATTTTGAAGATGAAGCAGAGTGAAGTTGAGTTATTAAAATCTTTGTTAATAAAGAAATCTAAAATAAAGTCTGAAAATGGAGTTTTAGAAATAGCTAATACAGCTGATGGATTGAAGGCAAGAATGATAAGCATAGAAGCTAATAAGTTATATCAAGACACTAGAGAAGGGTATAATGAATTAGATATTGAAAAAATTGAAAATGGAAGTGGCAACGGAGTAAATTTTAGTATTGAAGAAGGAAGATTGATTTTTAATGGTACTACAATTTCTGCTCAATATATTTATAATAATTCAAAAATTGTTGCAAAATTAAATAGTGGAAGTTATACTTTTATAATAAAAAAATCAGGTGGTAATGTAAATCTAGGAAGTGGAGTTTTAGGATTTTATTTGAATGAAAATAATAATCAAGTAAGCAACATAACAATAAATTCATCTTCTGCTAATACCATTAAAAGCAATTTTTCACTTGACGGAGAAAAAGAAATTAGTTTAAAAATCTTTGCAAATGCGGCGAATATAATTTTTGATGATTTTGAGTTAGAAATAATGATACTTAAGGGAACTTATACGACTGAAAATTTACCAAATTTTGAAGAATATGGAGTAATGCCTTCTTTAGATTTTGAAAGCGAAGTAATTGGAGTAACAGGAAATATTGAAGTATTAATTAATAATGGTTTACAAAGTTCTGAAGAAAGTTATAAATCACAATTGCAAGAATTTTCTTTAGGCTCTAAAGTCCTTTATGGGAACGAAATTGCAAGAGATGGAATTGTCTTTAAAGACGGAAAATGGAACTGGAAAACTAATTTTAAGAAATATATTGTTAAAAACACAGATGTATTTATACAAGGAACACTATCTAATAGATTTTATATAAACGCAGAATTAAATAATAAGAATTATTTTGCAATGTCTAATTATTTTAAAAGTGGAAACGAAGAAAATTTTGATTCCAACAATACAATTGTTTTACAAACCAACAGAATTAATTTAATGACTAATAACTACACAGTAGAACAATTAAACGCTAGACTCAAAGAATTAAATGAAAGCGGACATCCACTTTATGTAGTATATCCACTTGCAGAGGCAGAATTGGAAGAAATTACTGATGAAACTCTAATCAGCAAATTAAAAAAGTTGTTGTATCAACTTAAAGAATATGATGATGTTACATATATAAATTCAGGCAAAGAAATTGAATTTGAAGTGCTAGTTGAGCAAGACAAGCTAAGAATTTTAGAAAAAGGAGGTAACTTAAATGAATAGAAACCTTGAAAGTACTGTGGCTGTACACACACACACACACACACACACACACACACACGGATATTTTTTAAAAGAGAAAAGAGGTGGTTCTGTATGTTAGTACCACCTCTTAAATATTATGAGGAATTAGCAGCTAAAAAAGTTACTAAAGAAAGACAAATTTTAAGTAATAATTTTGAAGAAAAAGAAATTGAAGGAACAGAAATAGGATTGGATTCTACAGCTGAATCACCTTTGAAAATATTAGAAATTGCAGGTAATACCATTCAAAACGGAGAACCTAGTCTAGAAAATGAGGTAGAGGTAACAGGAGTAACAGGAGTAACAGGAGATACAGAAACAAATTTAAAAAACAAAAATCAGCTTATTTTATCTGATATTGAAGAAACTACTTATTATGGTGTAACTTATAGTTGCAGAAATGGAAAAATAAGATTGAATGGTACTGCAAGTCAGGCGATATTTATTATTATACCATTACAAAAAGCAATAAAAGTGTCTAAACAATTCACTTGGAGTGCCTTAACTAATAAAATTTTATCAACAGAAAAAGAAGTTTCACTATGGCTTTCTAATGAAACTGGAAATAAACTTTTTAACAAAGATTTATGGCTAGAAGATACTGTTAATCCCATTTTTACTACTACTCCCACAGAAGAAACTTTAATAACAAAAGTTCAATTTTATGTTGGAAGTGGATTTACATTTAATAATATTGAAGTAGAAACACAACTAGAATATTCAGAAGTAGCAACAGAAATTATAGAAGGAAAAGGACAATTGCAAGAATTTTCTTTAGGCGATAGAACACTTTACGGCGATGAAAATTCAAAAGATTATTTCAATATAATTATTGATGAAGAATTTTATCAAAAAACTGGATATAGAAAAATAACAAGCTTAAATTTAGTTAAGAATTGGAAAAAATATATTTTAGATGGAACAAATAATAAATTTAATCAAAAATCTAGTACATTAAATAATAATATTTTTATAACTAATACAATTTCAGATATTTTAAAACCGACAAATAATAATTCTATTATTAAATCTTATTGTAATTATTTTAACGGCAATTTTTCAGTAAATAATATATTTTTAAATAATATTACAGGGTTAGGAGTTTCAATAAACTATACTTTACAATTTGGATTTGGATTAGAAAGTGAAATTAATACTTTGGAATTAGCAAATGCAAAATTGCTAGAACTAAACACAGCTGGAAACCCATTGTATGTAGTTTATCAATTAGCAGAACCAGAAATTGAGACTATTACAGACACTACTTTAATTAATCAGATAGAAAACTTTATTAATAACGCTTATACATATAAAGAAAAAACTTCAATAACTTCAAAATTATTTTTAAAATTAAAATATAAAAAAGATAAATACTATGATTTAGAAAATCGAGTTAAAGCTTTGGAGGAAGCAAATAATGGATAAATTAATAGCTTATGCAATAGCTGCTGCATCATTTTTTAATGCTGTAAAAACTATTGTTGATTTCTACAAAGAAAGAGTTAAAAAACCAGTTGATAATGTGATTAGTAGGAATATTAAAGAAGAACTAACACCAATAACAAGCGAATTAAAAGAAATAAAAGAAGATATTCAACGATTAGATAAAAATCAATGCAAAAATTATTTAATCGAATTTCTTGAAGACATGAAAAAAGGTGTAAAAAAAACAGATGTAGAAAAGAAGAGAGCTTCTGAAGTATATGATCATTATAAAAATGACTTACATCTAAATTCCTATATACATGATGGTTGGGAAACTTATATGAATATGAAAGGAGAAAAATAAAATGGATATTATGCAAATAATACTTTTAGCAGTAATTGTTATAATTACTGTTTTTTTAATTATATGGAAAATATACAAAGATGGATTAAGAAAAACTGTAATTGATTTAATAGTAAGGGTAGAGGAAACTCTTGAAGATAATGAGGAAAAATTTAATACTGTAGTAATGGGAATTTTATCAAAACTACCTTTTCCATTTAATGTTTTTATAACGACATCATCTATAGAGAAATTTGTGCAAAAAATCTTTGATGAGGTTAAAGTTGCTTTAGATTATACAAAGAAACAATAAAATTACATTAATAAAAATAAAATAGCCGTATTTTTGAATGTGAAGAGAATACGGCTATTTTTACAAAAAAGGAGAATAAAAAATGAAAAAAGAAAATTTAATAAGTATTTTTGATACAGCAATTTTAATGAAGAATGATATAGCAGTAGAAGTTACCGTACCAGGACAAGAAACTACAGAAGTAATTTTAACAAGAGCAGAAAATTTAGAAAATAAATTAGCTTTTTATAAAAAAGCTTATGATGAAGATGGTGTTCATTGTATGAATAAAGAAGTAAGAATTGTTGATGCTTGGTGTGTTAATTTCTTTAAAGAATATGATAAAAAATCTGGAGAAATGTTTTCAAATTTAGATAAGAAAGAGGAATAGTTATGAATTTAGATGAATTTATAAAAAACTACCTAGGTAAAGCTACAGATTATGATAAAGGAATGGGTGTGCAGTGTGTAGATTTAATTAAGCTTTATTTAGATAAAGTTTTTAATATTAAAATCGGAGCAATAGGAAATGCCGAAGCATATTATAGGCGATATGATGAAGAACCTGTACTAAGAGATAATTTTGAAAGAATAGCAAATACAGCAAACTTCGTGCCACAAAAAGGCGACATCTGTATCTGGGGAACTGATTTAAGTAAAACTGGTCATATATCAATTGCAACAGGCGAAGGAGATACATCTTATTTTACTAGCTGGGACCAGAATTGGGGAAGCAAGGAAATGAAAATTGTAAGACACAACTATAATGGGTTTGAAGGAGTTCTTAGATATAAAAATAAAGAAGATGTCTCAAAAAATGAGACAACTGAAAATGCAGTCCAAGAAGAAAATTTAGATGATCTACTTTTTGATGCAGATTTATATTATTCACTTTATCCAGATTTGCAAAAAGCTTTTGGTAGAGATTATAATAAGCTAAGAGAGCATTGGTTGATTTTTGGAATCAACGAAGGTAGGCGTGGTAGTTATGTATTCGATTCACATTATTACTTTGCTGCATACGAGGACTTAAGAAAAGCAATAGGACCAAACTGCAGAGAGCTTTATAATCATTTTAAAGTCTTCGGTATAAAAGAAGGCAGGAAGGCTTCTAATGAGTTTGAGGTAGGAGCATACGCCTACTTCAATAAAGATTTAAAAGATGCTTATGGAGCAGATTATAAAAAACATATCGAACATTTTATAAAAATTGGAATTTCCGAATTAAGAAAAACAAGTTCAACATTTAGTGTAGAATTTTATAAAAACAACTACGAAGATCTAAGAAATGCGTTTGGAGATAATATAAAAGATTATTATAAGCATTATATAATGTATGGAGCTAGTGAAGGGAGGAGAGTAATTTAGTAAATAAATTGATAAAAGTATACAAATTAATATATTGTATTGTATTTTTCATAAAATTGTGATAAATTAATAATGTCAAGGAAGGAACAAAAAAATGAATAAAAAAATAGGAAAAGTAACTAGAAAAGTTATTGAATTGTTAAACTTAGATATAGATGATGAATTACCTATAATAATCGGAGAAAAAAATATAGAACACATGAAAAGACAACATCCAGAAGATTATGAAAAATACGGTAAAGATATATCAGAAATAATAAATAATCCAACTTATATAGCTAGAAATCCAAATCAAGGTTCTATAGAGTACATAAAAGAATATAAAATTGATAATGAACTTGTATTAGTTGCAGTAAGAATATCTAATAAAGGAACAATGTTTGCAAAAACTTTATTTAAAATGTCAGAAAGAAAGAAAAACATATATTTGAAAAATGGATATGCAAAAAAATACACATAATATAGATTTGAATAAATATGTCACATAAGTGTAAAAAATAAAATGGAAATACCAAAATATGATAAAATGCTTTTAACAACAAAAAAATCATATAAATAGGTATTTCCATGAGTAAAATTATAATACAAAAATTAAAGTATAAGCAATCAGTAATAAAATATTCTTTAAAATTAAGAGTAACAAAAAAATCAATACGATATGAAGTAAACAGAAGAACGATATATAGATGGATAAAAAGATATGTATGATGGAACGATAGAAAGCTTAAAAGATAAATCAAGAAGTCCACATCCTTATCATCCAAACCAACATAGAATGGAAAAATAGAAAGAAGTCATAGAACAGATCAATAAAGATTTTATTATAAAAGAGTTTTTAGGAATTATGAAGAATTAAAAGAAAAAGGAAAAAGATGGATGAATGAATATGATAATTTTCCAATAAGTCCATTAAAATGATTAAATCCAAAAGAGAAATTATTAGAAGATTAAGAAATAAAAAGTGTAAAGTAAAAAGCTTTGAAGTATTTGGTTATAGAAATATTTATTTTTAAATAAAGTGTAATATATGATTGATTAATATATATCATTGATTAATATATATCATTGATTAATATACACAATCGATTAATATCTATCATCGATTAATATACACAATCGATTAATATCTATCATTGACTAAAAAATACACATAAATTATTGACTAAAAAAACAATGTATGTTATTATTATATTAACATATAATATATAAGAAAGTTTCTGAGGACGGAACAGGCAGCCGTCACCCATAGTTAGGAGATGTAGGAAGGTCACCCTACCTAAACTTTCTTGACAAAAAAAAGAGAATCTTAATTTATTAGGATTCTCTCTTTTCTTTGATTAATTTTTATAAAAAATAACATAGATTGATGAGGATGATAAAAGAAATTTTGTCATTGACAAAAGATTTATCTATAAAATATAATAGAAAAGAAAAAATCATTGATATTTTAATTAATATTTCATTGAAAGAATATGATTTTAATACAAGAATTTTTTGAAAGATAAAATTGTTATTAATTTGTTATTAACCGCATAGATTTTATTAGGTTTAGTGAGGTTTAAAAAAAGTAAGTGAAAACTTAGAGAATGAATGAATGCAAGTATTTTTAATAATTATATGATTTTATTCTAAAGTCTGGAACTGATTTTACCAATTATTATGGAAGTATAAAAAATATTGAAATACCAGGTTTTTAACAGCCTGGTATTAACTGTTTGTTGATAATTTGTTGATAAAAATTAGGCAAGTTAGAAAATATTATATTAAAAGAGATAAAAAAGAATTGTAAGAGTATTTATAAAAGGAGAAGAAATGATAAAAAATTTAATATTTGATTTAGATGATACAATAATAAAAGATGAAGAAGAAGATAGTATATTTTATAAAGAAGCTTTAAGAAATTGTGGCTATAATGAAGAAAGACATTATGATATTTATATGGCAATAGATGAATATGAAAAATATATTACAGAGGATAATATGTATTATAGCAAAGAAGATATGTTAAATACAATTAATAAAATATTACATACTAATTATGATATTAAACTAATTGATGAATTACTTAGAGTTACAGCTAAATATTGGATAAAAAGAATTATTATAAAAGAAGAAACTATAAAAAAATTATCTAAAATGTATAATTTATATATATATACTAATTATTTTACAGAAGTCCAAAGTAAGAGATTAGAAAATATAGGATATTTGAAATATTTTAAAAAGGTATATGGAGCAGATTATTATGGTTGTAAACCTATAATAAAATCTTTTGATAAGGTCTTAGAAGATATGTCAGCAAAACCAGAAGAGTGTATAATGATAGGAGATGATAAAGCAAAAGATATATTAGTTGCAAATAAAATTGGAATGAAAGCTATATTATATGATTATAATGGGAAAAAAGATAAAAAGATATGTGATGTGAAAAATTATATTGTTTTGAAAGATTTTGATAAGATATTTGAAGTTCTTGCACAGATAAGTTAATTTTCTAAAAACCTTGAAAATACTAGTATAATTATGATATATTGATAATGAAGATTAAATATTATTATCTGGAGTAGATATGAAAAAAAACGAGTTTGAAAAAGAAGAATTTATAAAAAATAAAAAGCAAGAATCTAATTTTTCTGAGAATAAAAAAATATATAAACCAAAATTATTAGTATTTGCTTGTATAGTGGTTGTAATATTATTGTTTTATTCAATTATGTCAGCTAATCAAAGATATTTAGTTGAATTAACAACAGCAATAAGCATACTACTTATTGCAATTTTTATATTATTCTCAATGCTTAGATATGATTATAAGGGTGGAGAATATATTATTGAAGAATTTGTAAAAGATTTTAGTAAAAAATATAAAAAAATTGATTTTTTACCAAACGAAATTCCAGAATCGATAATGAATGATTTATCGATTCTATTAAAATATGATATAAAATTGGGAATGAATGAAATCATAGATTATTTTTATAATAATTGTGGTGAATTTAAAATCTTAGAAAAATACAATATAAATAGTAAAGATACATATTTAGGAGCTACTATTTCAACAATTAGAAGAGATTATTCGAGGTCAGCTGCTATACCATATATTATGTTTACAATAGTTAGAAAAACAAAAATAGATGGGCGTTTACAAATAGAAACTTTAATAAATGATAAAATAGATGATAATATACTTTATGGAGATGTTCTTGCAGATAAGATTAAATATGTTTCAATATATGATGTAAAATATTTTGAAAATATTGAATATGCTTTGAGTGAGAATTTCTATAAGAAAAATTTTCCAAAACAAATGAAAATTGAATTAATCGAATTAAATGGAAATATTATATCAAAATTGGTTGATATTTATATGAAATACAATATAAAGTATCAAATTATTATAAAGGATAATTGTCTAAGAATAAATTCCTTTATTAAAACATCAAAATTTTTAGGTGTAGAATACGATATACTATATAATTTAGAAAAAGCTAATGATGAAATTATAAAAATTTTTGAAGAATATGAACAAAATAAAATAATTGAAAAATAAAAATAATTTTGTTATAATATTAAATACAAAATTAGAAAAGGGGAAGTTTTATGGATAATAAAGATTTAGCAAATTTAATTTTTCCAAATGTAAAAGGTTATGAATATTACGAAAAAAAATATCCAGCAAGAGATTTACCAGAAGGAGCAATAGTTACAAGATTTGCACCAAGCCCTACTGGATTCGTACATATAGGAAGTTTATTTCAAGCTTTAGTAGCATGGAAAGTAGCAAAACAAACAAAAGGAGTATTTTTCTTAAGAGTTGAAGATACAGATCAAAAAAGAGAAGTGGAAAATGGTGTTTCTGGAATAGTAAATTCTCTAAATGATTTTGGAATTATTCCTACAGAAGGAATGACAGATGAAAATAACGAGATAGGAGAATATGGTCCATATAAGCAATCTTTAAGAAAAGATATTTATCAATCTTATGCTAAAAAATTAATTGAAGAAGGAAAAGCATATCCTTGTTTTTGCACCCCAGAAATCTTAGATGAAATAAGAAGCAATCAAGAAAAGGCAAAAGAAAGAACAGGGTATTATGGAAAATGGACAAGATGTAGAAATATGCCAATGGATATGGCTGCTGAAAAAATAAAAAATGGTGAGGCTTATATTATTCGTTTAAAATCACCAGGAAACCCAGATAGAAAAATAAAGCATAAAGATATAATAAAAGGAAATATTGATTTTCCAGAAAATGATCAAGATATTGTAATTATAAAATCAGATGGATTACCAACATATCATTTTGCACATGCTGTTGATGATCACCTAATGGGAACTACAACTGTAATTCGTGCAGATGAATGGGTGGCTTCTGTTCCACTTCATTTGCAACTATTTTATATGCTTGGTTTTAAAGCTCCAAAATATGCACATATTTCACCTATTATGAAGATGGATGGAGAATCAAAAAGAAAATTAAGTAAAAGAAAAGATCCAGAAGCAGCTGTTAGTTACTATAAAGAAGAGGGTATTCCAAAACAATCTGTAATCGAATATTTAATAAATATTGCAAACTCTAATTTTGAAATTTGGAGAAAGCAAAATCCAGATAAATCAATAGATGAGTTTACTTTAGAATTAAATAAAATGGGAGTAAGTGGAGCTTTATTTGATATGGTAAAATTGCTTGATGTTTCTAAAACTGTTATTTCAAAGTATACAGCAGAAGAAGTATATACTGCAGCTTTAGAATGGGCAAAAGAATATGATTCAGAACTTGCAAAAATGCTTTCTGATAAAGAATATTCTCTAAAAGTTTTAGGAATAGAAAGAGGAAATGTAAAACCAAGAAAAGATATAGCAAAATGGTCAGATATTAAAAATATAATTTATTATATGTATGATGATAAATTTGATAAAAACGGAGAATTTGAATATCAGAAAATAACAGATAAAGATGAAATTGAGCAAATTGTAAATATCTATTTTGAAAAATATTATAATGAAAATGATGATAAACAAACATGGTTTAATAAAATAAAAGACTTAGCTGAAGAAATGGGATATGCAAGAGAAGTTAAAGAATATAAAGCAAATCCAGAAGCTTATAAAGGTCATGTGGGAGATATAAGTACAGTTCTTAGAGTAAAATTAACAGGAAGACACAATACACCAGATTTATATGAGATAATGCAAGTAATAGGAAAAGAGAGATTATTAAAGAGAATTTGATATAAATAAAATAAAATAGACAAAATAAAGGAAAAAAGAGTAAATTTTAATGAAATTTACTCTTTTTTGATAAAATTTCTTGAAAAAAAGCAATTTTTATGATACAATAATTATGTAAATTTTTTGAAACACTGTTAGCGAGGAGGTAGACATTATGAAGAATCTATTCAAGAAAAGACCAAAAGTTTACATGAAAAAATCAACAGAACGGGAGAAATTTGAGCAACAGTATTACTTTCGCTTGAAAGTAGTTGACTACTGTGATGCTGTGAAAAATGTTTCGAAAGAGCTAGAACAAACAGAGAGAGAACTTATAAAAGATTTATTTACATCTCTAAAAGATTGGCGATTAAGAAACAAAGCGTACAATATTTTTGATACGAAAAAGTATAATGTTTCAATCAGCATACAGAGTCAAAAGAGTGCTGAACTTGCACGGGTGGAAATTACTAAGCGAGGGGTACTCGGCGAACTGATAGAGCATATAGAGACATCAAAAGAAAGTTAGCAAAAATCTGTTAGTTCAGGTCGCTATTATATTTAGTTACTTGCTGAGGCAAGTGGCTTCTTACAATAGCGATAAATAAAAACATGGAAGGAAAATATGGAATATAATATTGGAGATAAAGTTAAAACAAAAAAGTCACATCCTTGTGGTTCTAATATATGGGAAATAACTAGAATAGGTGTAGACTTTAAATTAAAATGTGATAAATGTGGGCATATAGTAATGATGCCCAGAGAAAAAGCATTAAAAGCTATTGTTAAAAAGTTGTAATTTATAAAATATTTATTTAAAGATATTTACAAATGTAAAAAGTTTGTGCTATAATGCTAAATATAAATTATAAATATAAAAAAGCGTTAGATTAAGAGCTAAGTAGCAAAAATACTTTTTAAAGAGAGTCTATGGTAGGTGTAAATAGATAAAAGAGTTTGCGAAATCTACTCTTGAGATGTTTCTAGAAAACTAGACCGAGAAGCTGCAGGTTATAGTGGCTAAATTAAGATATTAAAAAATATTTTTTAATAAAAAAGGTGGTACCGCGATACATTCGCCCTTATACATTTTGTATAAGGGCGTTTTTTGTATAAAACTTATTTTAAATAGGGGGGTTAATATGGGAAATGTAAAAATTGGTAAAGTTTACAGACACTTTAAAGGAAATTATTATTTTGTAGAAAATGTTGCATTAGATTCGGAAAACAAAGAAAGAATGGTAGTTTATAAGCCATTGTAAGATAGAGAAGATTCAATGATTTGGGTAAGACCAGAGAAAATGTTTTTAGAAGAAATTCCAGAAAGACCAGATAATATTACAGGTCAAAAGCATAGATTTGAATTTTGTGAAGAGTTGTCTAAAGATTATACTAGAAAATAATGAATATTTTAATTTTAGATTTAAACAGAAAAAGGAGTAGGAAAATGATAGATATAAAATTTTTAAGAGAAAATCCAGAACTAGTAAAAGAAAATATTAAAAAGAAATTTCAAGAGCAAAAACTAGTTTTGGTAGACGAAGTAGTTGAATTAGACAAAGAAAGTAGAGAATTAACTTTAATGTGTGATGAACTTCGTATGAAAAGAAATACTATTAGTAAAGAAATAGGGGCTTTAATGTCTCAAGGAAAAAAAGAAGAAGCTGAAACTAAAAAAGCAGAGGTAAATGAGATAAATAAGAAACTAGAAGAAAATGAGGGAAAAGAAACAGAGTTAAAAGAAGAAATAAAACAGAGAATGATGAAAATTCCAAACATTATGGACAAATCTGTTCCAATAGGAAAAGACGATACTGAAAATGTAGAAAATGAAAAATATGGAGAGCCATTTGTGCCAAGTTATGAAATACCACATCATGCAGATATATTAGCTAAATTAAATGGTTTAGATAAAGAGAGTGCTGGAAGAACAAGTGGAAATGGATTTTATTATTTAATGGGAGATGCTGCAAGATTACATTCTGCAATGCTTAGCTATGCTAGAGATTTTATGATAAACAAAGGATTTACTTATTGCATACCACCTTTTATGATTAGAAGTGATGTAGTCCAAGGTGTTATGAGCTTTGAAGAAATGGATGCAATGATGTATAAAATTGAAGGAGAAGATTTATATTTAATAGGAACATCAGAACATTCTATGATTGGAAAATTTAAAGGTCAAATAATTGGAGAAAAAGAGTTACCTTTATGTTTAACATCATATTCACCATGCTTTAGAAAAGAAGTTGGGTCTCATGGAATAGAGGAAAGAGGATTATATAGAGTTCATCAATTTGAAAAAGAAGAGATGATTGTAATTTGTAAACCAGAAGAGGCAATGGACTGGTACAATAAAATGTGGAGTTACACAGTAGAATTTTTTAGAAGTTTAGATGTACCAGTAAGAACTTTAGAATGTTGTAGTGGAGATTTAGCAGATTTAAAAGTAAAATCTTGTGATGTGGAAGCTTGGAGTCCTAGACAAAAGAAATATTTTGAAGTAGGAAGTTGTTCTACTCTTGGCGATGCACAAGCTAGAAGACTAAGTATTCGTGCTAAAGGAGAAAAAGGAAATTATTTAGTAGCTACTTTAAATAATACTGTTTTAGCAACACCAAGAGGTTTAATAGCAGTACTTGAAAATAATTATAATGAAGATGGAAGTATAAGAGTTCCAAAAGCTTTGCAATCTTATATGGGTGGTATAGAAATTATAAAACCTAAATAAAAAATTAAGAAAGTTTAAATGACAAAAAGAGTAAACAATTTGATGGTTTACTCTTTTAAATTTTAAGATTTTTTATGAAAAAATTTTTTTATTTTATTTATAATTTTAGTAAAAAAATTTGATTTTAATTCTATAATATCGTTATTTGTATTGTTAAAATTATTTTTAAAATCGTCTTGTTTAATATTTTTATTAAATAGATTATCTTTTGGGAACTTTTTGTTTTTTAGTTCTTCATTTTTTATTAAAACAAAATTATCGTAAGTTTCCCATTTTTTCTTTTCTTCTTCAGAGCATAAATATTTGCTATAAATAATAGAAATAATTCCTAAAGTAGTATTAGAAAGGTTTTGATCAGATAGATTTTTAGAATAATCAATTTTAAAATCATATTTATCATCCATATTTTCTTTAATAAAATTAATTACATTATTGGGAATTTTATTTAGGGAATTACTATCTAAAGTATTTAAAACAACATAGGATTCTTTAAGAGCTTGTTTTAAATCTTTTACAATTTCCATTTATTTTTCTCCTTTTGAATCTTTATTTTGTAAATCTTTATAGTTTTGAAACATTTGTAAACTAGATTCTGCAAAATGTCTATAATCTTTTCCTTTTACTGCCAATTTTTTTATTTCATTAAGATTGTTTTGTCTTGATGTGTAATTTTTGTAAGAGCCAAACGTTAGTAAATCTTCTGGTTTTTTTATAAAATCTAATTCTTCAAATTTAGTTTCGTAAATGGCTGCATCAAAAATATAATATTTTCCATTTATTTCAACAGCATTAAATTGATGAGAAACATTATTTGCATAGCCTTGTACCATAAAAGAATTAAATCCCAAAAAAGATAATACATTTTGACTCAAAGCAGACATTTCAACACACATACCAATACCTAAACCTCTAATATCGCTAATAGATATTACGGTATTTAAAAAGTTATTATCATCTTTTTCATAAGTATCAAAAGCTTTAAACATTTCTTTTGCTTTTTCGTTTTCAATTTTTTCTAAAATTCCATTTTCATAACTTAAATAATATTGCATAAATTCTTTTTGAGATAAATCAATACCAGTGTGTTTAAAAGATAGGTATTCATTTAGTACTTTTCCAAAATCTTCGCGGGGATTTTGCAAAGGTTTGCATAAATCATAATATTTTGCACTATTATTTTGATTTGTACAGTAATTTCTAACAGCTGATTTGATAAAATACATCATTTGAGGAACGCCTAATTTTTTATTTGAATTAGCCTTAAAAGTATCTACAATTTCATTTAAAAAATTTTCATCATCTATAGCATAGCTAGTGCTTCCATGAAAATCATATAAACTTACAGTTTCGCCATTCATTATATAACCATTTAATAATTGTACAGCTGGAGAACCTATTCTTTGATATAGTTTATATTGATATTCCTCTGAATTTAAATAAGCAACTCTTTCTTTTACTATATCTTCGGTTTTTTTACCAGATAATATTTCTTCTTTTAATTCTCTTGGATTATTAAACATTTTTATCTCCCAATATTATTTTATAAAATAATTATAACATTAATAAAATTTAAATTACAATACAGCTTTAATAAACATTTTGAAAAACATTATGTAAAAGTAAATATAATTCTCTAGAATTTTATATAAAACAAAAGAGTAGCAATATACATTGTTTTTTTAGGCTTTGTATGATATACTATTATAGTAAGTTTTTATGTAGCTCACCACTAACAATTGTTTTTTGAGTAATAGAAATGGAAGGTGATAAAATTGAGTAACCCATTTAAACGGTGTGTAACCGTGATTGTCGGTATGCAATGGGGAGATGAAGGAAAAGGAAAATATGCACATATATTTTCAAAAGATGCAAAGATAGTTTTAAGGACTACTGGCGGAAATAACGCAGGTCATACTGTTGTTGCAAATGGAGAAAAGTATGCAGTGCATTTACTTCCTTCCAGCATAATAAGAGATGATGTAAAAAGCATTATTTGTGCTGGAGTAGTAGTTGACCCAGAGGTTTTTAACCAAGAAGTTGAAGAAATGCAAAACAAAGGAATCTCTATAAGCAGAGATAACCTCTTAGTAAGCAATCGTGCTCATATAATCTTTCCTTTTACCAAGGATATGGATTTATATTATGAGTATATCAAGGTTAACAAGGTCGGAACTACCAAGCGGGGAATTGGACCATGTTATGCTGACAAAATGAATAGAGTTGGCATAAGAGTGGGAGATTTGTTTTTGCCGAGAAAAGAGCTGGAAATCAAAGTCAGAGAGCTAATTAAGGTGCCCAATATTTTATTTGGATACTACAGGCTTAGCTGGATTTTGAAAACTCCAATAAGACTTTTGCAGAAAATTTTCCACAAGGAGATAGAAGAAGATTTAGGCTTTAGAAGGTACAGAGTGGACGATTTGATGCAGTTGTGCGAGCAATACAAGAATTATCTAAAGGATTTCCGCTCCGATGTGCAGATTGTTATTGGAAATGCACTAGATAAAGGTGAGGAAATCGCAATAGAAGGAGCGCAAGCACATTCTCTTGATATAGAACATGGAGATTATCCATGCTGTACAAGTTCTGCACCAAATGCATCTGGTTCACTCTCTGGAGCTGGAATTGGTCCGATGTATGTAAAAAGAGTTTGCGGAGTAATGAAAGCTTATTGTTCTCGTGTAGGAGCAGGTCCTTTTATAACCAAGGAAAACGGAGTAGTAGGTGATTATATTCGTGAAGAAGGTCATGAATACGGAACTACAACTGGAAGGCCGCGCGATTGTGGTTGGTTGGATTTAGTACACATAAAAGAAGCAATTAAAGTTTCGAGTGTTACGGAGCTTTGTATCAACCACATCGATACAATTGGAAAAGTGGGATTAAGGAATCATAATGAGATTTTGATATGCTTTGGTTATTATTACAATAGCAGAGAAATTTCCTATGTTCCTTTAGACATTGAAAAATGTATACCTATGTACGAGAGGTTTGAAGGTTGGAGCTGGGAAGAAAAGCCCAAAACCTACGAGGAGCTTCCTGAAAACTGCAAGATGTATATCCAATACATCGAAAACTATCTTAAAGTTCCAATTACCTATATTGGAATAGGACCTGGTGAAAACGATTATATTAGAAGACCGGTAGTATAAGTCAGTAAAAAAGGCTTTGGGTTACAAAAAACTTACAAATGGAGCCTCCCACTTTGGAGGCTCCTTCATATTTTTATATAATAGGAAAGTTCCCAAAAATAATTAATAGAAAATTAATAAAAAATAAATAAATTCTAAAAAAGCATTGCAAAAAGATGTTCGGTATGATATGAATAGTAACACTAAAGGAGGTGAGAAAATGAGACAAATTTTTACATATATGATAAAACCAAATAAAAGCCAAGAAAAGATAG